>JAUNBK010000118.1 GCA_030527105.1 Planctomycetia bacterium | reverse complement strand
GAGCCGTGGTGCGTAGCTCCAACGGCGGACGGAACGGGAAATTTCAACGCGAAGTGTTAAAAATCCTCTACCAAGCCCGTTGTTTTAAAGTTTCTCAAAAAATCATCAATTGTCCGAAGTGAAATCCCATCTTTGGCGCCCGAGAAAAAGGTTTGTACCAACTTCTCGTGGAGTTCCTCTGCCGAGTGCGGATGCTCTTGGAGTGCCCTTAAAATGAAGACGCCAAGGTCGTTGAGCAGGTGCGTTTCGTCCGAATCGACACAATAAACGACGCTCAACGGCTCTGCCTCCGTCCTCTCGGCGTCCTCCTCCCAATGCCTCCAGACGAGGTGCGAGTCGTCCATCGCCCGCCACAAAATTTTGGTATCACTCATTTTTCCGCCACCAAGCTGCGCAAAACACGCAAATTAACGATGTCCCAATCCTCTTCCTCTCCTTTTTCGTTCGTCGTCGTCCCTTTTGGTGTCTCCAAATACATCGGAATCGGACGAAATTTCGCGTCGTTGAGCAAAAGCCGAAAGCTGTCGAGTGGGATTTTTCCGCACCCGATGTGCGCATGGCGGTCGATTCGACTCCCCAAATCTTTTGTCGCGTCGTTGAGATGAAACGCACGGAGCCGCGACAGCCCGATTTTCGCGTCGAACTCCGCCCAAAGTGCCTCATATTTCTCCGGCGTGGAAAAATCATATCCTGCCGCAAAAGCGTGGCACGTGTCGAAACAAACGCCCAACTCGCCCTCCGAAACGTGCTCGATAATCGACGCAAGATGATCGAGCTTCCACCCCAAATTCGTACCTTGCCCCGCCGTGTTTTCAAGAAGTGGGATAGTTTTTATGCCCGCGACTTTTTTCAAAATCACGTTCAAACCCTCCGCAATTCGTGCCAGCCCCTCGCTCTCCGAGGAGGTGGTGTACGACCCGGGGTGCATCACAACATACGGAAGATCCAACTCGTTGGCGCGGAGCAATTCATGTTCAAACGCCTGAATCGAACGACTCCAAAGCGCATCGTCCGGACTCCCCAAGTTGATAAGATACGAATCGTGCACGAGAACGTATTGGATGCCCAACTTCTCCCTCGCGCCGTGAAAAAGGTCGATATCCTTTTTGCTGAGCGGCTTCGCGTTCCACTGGTTGCTATTCTTTGTGAATATCTGAACGCATTGGCAACCAAGCGCCGCCGCCGTTTCGACCGCGCGATAGAGACCGCCAGAAATGGATTCGTGCGCGCCAAGAATAGGCTCATTCATAGGTTTTTCTCTTTCTCCTCTGAGTCCCCTTCTGAGTGTCCATCTGTTTTCGCCCTCAAGAAACAAAACCAGACGCGATTCGTATAACGCGTCTGGTTCGTCCCCAGAAGAAAGCGGAAGGACTTTTTATGCTCGTTTTCCTGTAAAATTCCCGTTTTATGCGACGCTCTGCGAGCCGTGGTGCGTAGCTCCAACGGCGGACGGAACGGGAAATTTCAACGAGAAGTATTATAACACTTGCGTTGAAATTCTCGACCTTAGTCCACTGTCGGAGCAAGCTCCGCGACTATTGCGGCAAGGTGGCTGCGCACTGATCGTTACGAGCGGACAAGCAAGCATGAACCGCCTGGTCGATGCTGTAGCTCACGCGCTGAGCGGATCCGTCGCACATCGCCATTCCGAAGGAGCCAGAGTGCGCACTTCCGAAGCCGTAGCACGCATTGGTCACGTTCGTGGAATCCGACGCGCGGTCTTGCATAGGCGCGTAGACCGTGCCCGAGATGGTCGGCGTCCCGTTGTTTTTGTTGATCGTAAGATCATACCCGGCGGAACGGAAGTTGGAGTTGTCTTTGGAACCATTGATGCCCGCATAGAGCGAGAGATAGTCTCCATCGTACGCCAACTCGTATTTGTCGGAGTAGACGAACTTTTCGCCAAGCATGTAGGTGTTCGTCGTGCCGTCACGAACGGAACCGTTGTTGATCGTGCTCGCGTCGAAAATAACGCCCGTGGGTGCGGTCGGCGCGGTGATTTTGGACACAGAGGTCGTGTAACTCAAATTCGTGGCGGCATTCTTCATCGCCGTGCTGCCGAAGTTTGCGGCATAGTCCGACTTCGCCAGCTGATTGGAGGAGCAATTCGAGTTCGAGTAGCTTGCCGTGGTCGCTTCGTATGTTTTTGCAGTACGTCTGGACGGGCAAATGAAGACGGGAAGAGCAGTCGTCAAACAATCGGACGTGGTTTTCTTGCTGAGCGTGGTCGTGTTTCCGTTCGCGCCCATCTGAAAGAGAGCGCCCTGCTCCAACCCCGGCAAGATGGAGAACGCCCACGAACCAGGCTGTCCTTTGCCAAATCCTCGGTCGGGGTCTCCAACATAACTCGAAGTCCATCCCCCCGAAGGATAGTTTCTGTTGCTGCTTTCGTGATTGAGACACGCAAGCGTCAAGTTTTTCAAATTATTGCTGCACTGCATCGTTCGCGCTGCCTCGCGCGCTTGCTGAACGGCAGGAAGCAACAGTCCAACAAGCATACCGATGATAGCAATGACAACCAGCAACTCGACAAGTGTAAATCCACTGCGCCGCGTCATTTTTCCCTCCAAAACATCTCTTGTGTATTGAGTATAGATTCTACGTAATCTGCAATTGTAACCTATTATTATTTTTTGTCAAAGGGGTTCCCCTCCAATTCGGGCAAAAAAATTAAACTTTCATAATAATTACAACCTTTTTTCTAGTACGTGGGCTTCATGGAAAAAGTTTCAAAATATTTTGAGCGTCTCTAGAAAATTTGCGTCTTTTGCCAACCTTCTTCCTTGCTTCGATTCGCCCTTATTTCGTTTTTCACGACAATCTCAACTTTCTCATTTTCCTTGGAAATATTCCGTACCATACCAAAAAACAGCGCAAATTCCTCTTCCATTGCGCGCCACTTTGTGCTATAATGAGAAAAAGTGCCTTGATTTTCTCGCAGCCGACGGGGAATTTGGGCGTGCATCGAAATATATGGAGCGAAAATATGAACATAAGAACCATTTTATCCCTTGGAATCTCGATTTTGACCTTGGTTTGTGCGCCGAACAACCTTTTTTCCCAAACCACGCCGCAGGCTCCGATCGTGCCTCAGGAAGACGGAACGACCCAGCGTCCGCTGCAGGCGCCATGGGAATTGACTCCGCAAGAGCAGGCGCAGACCGACGCCGTTTTAAGTCGCTGGGAGCAATTCAGCACCGGGATTAAAACGTTTGAAGCGGATTTCACCCGGATTCTCTACGTCCCTTCGTTTGAACGCGCAAATCAACTCGACAAGCGGACGGAGAAAGGCGAGGTGCGATACAAGGCGCCGGATCAGGGAATGTTTGCCGTGAGTTCCGTGTCCGGGGAGCCGCAAGAAAAGTGGCTCTGCAACGGAGAATTCGTCTTTGAGTACAAGTTCAGCCAAAGCCAAATCGATCAACACACGCTCCCGCCAGAAATGCGCGGCAAAGCGATTACGCAGGGACCGCTCCCATTTTTGTTCGGTTCGACGGCGGAGGAATTGAAGAGACGCTATTTTATTCGCTACACGCCCGCGCCGCAGAATCTCGCGCGATCGGGGCAGGTGTGGATCGAAGCGTGCCCCAAAACGGCAGAGGATGCGGCAGAATTCCAACGCGCGGAGATGATCATTTCCTATGCTCCAGAGGTTCGGCCGCTTGCCATCAAGCTCCACAAAACGAATCGCGAGCAGCACGTCTACGTTTTCGATATGGAGTCGATGAAGGTGAATAAAACGCAGATTCTCCCGTCGTTTTTCGTCCCGAGCGTCCCAGAGAAAATGAAGATGAAGGTCGTCCCGGTGGAGTAAAAAGGGCGCCCTCAAATTTTGAAGGCACCCAATAAAAACTCCTGAACAACCCGAAGCCCTATCGACGCTTCAAATTGTCCACCAACCACTGAACCGCGTTGGAGTGCTGCCCCCCGGTGCCGTGCCCAAGTTTGGGCTCGTTGAGGATATGCTTGTCGGTCGAGGGAATCACGTTGTATGCGGCATAAACCGAGCTGGGGCTGCATGTCGTGTCGATGAAGCCGACCGTCACGCGAATGGGGCAGTCGATAAATCGCGCGAAATTCACGGCGTCAAAATACGGTCCCATTTGCTCCACCGCAGGGTCTTTGACCACATCATAAATCTTCGGCCAGCCTGGCGAGCGATCCTTCTTCGCGCCGTCGTGGTCGCACAACGCCGGGACGCTCGAAACGATCCACTTGAACTTGCGGTTCAAACCTCCGAGAATCAACCCACTTGCGCCGCCTTGACTCACTCCGTTGTACCCCACGCGAGAGGAGTCAATATCGGGTCGGCTCAAAGCATAATCGATCGCGCGATCGATCCCGAGGTACGCATTCCTAAAGAAGTACTTGTCCCGGTCGGGCGCGCCGTCGTAGCAATATCGCAAGCCGCTCGCGAGGGTTTTGTGGTATTCGTTATACTGAGTCTGCCGCTCTTTGGGGTCGAGAGAACACGCATAGGGAAAGACATTCATGACAAGTGTCGCAAGCCCATTTCGCGTCCAACCGACATTCGGTCCCGTGCCAGGACCTGCGCCGGGGACGTTCACGACGAGTGGGAACGGTCCGTCGCCAGTGGGAATTCCGAGAAAACCATGGACGCGCGCGCCATCCAGTGTGTTCACGCTGATTCGATAAATCGTGGCTCGATCGTTCGAGAGCGAGTCGATTTTTTCAAGCTCAAGACCCAAGTCGGTCTCGTCGCGGAGCTTTTTTTGCAATCCCCGCCAGTAGGCTTCGAAATCGGAGGGCATCGGCGCGCCCTGCTCGATTTTCTCCGGCTCAAACGCTGCGGCAGCCAAAGACGTTCGTCCTTCGGCGCTTGCCGACAGGCTGAGGAACCCTGGCACGGGGAGTTTCTCGCGAACCACGACGGGATTTCCCTGCGACAAGTCGTAGGTCGACTCGCTGATTTCGCCTCGAAAGTCGTTTTTGAACGACAGTTTGAGCGTTCCTTTTGCGACCGCCTGCGCGTTCTCGTCCAAAACGGCAATCGTAAATTGTGCCGTTTCTCCACAAGTGTAGATTTGAGATTCTCGGTCCAAGTCGATTTTAATCGTCCGAACCTCTGCCCTCGCGGCACACGCAGCCACGACAAAAAGCAACATGAAGGTGAGAGTTAATCGTTTCACAGGGTTCCTTTCAAAATGAAGGTAAGGGATAAAAGCCTTTATATACACGTTCTCCATTATACTCGTGGTCCTTTAAATTCCCGTTTTACGCGACGCTTTGCAAGCCGTGGTGCGTAGTTCCGACCACGGACGGAACCGGAATTTCAAGCGGAAATACTACAAATCCATTCCCAACGCCAAACCAATTCCCAATGCGGCAACGGCACCCAAAAGACCGCGCGACTTGGGTGGATCAGAGGTTGGAGGCGGAGGTGTGTACGCTTGATGGACGACCTGCGGCGCAACTTCTGGCGGGGAGGCTTCTTCGCCCACGGAATTGATTAGAATTCTGATGATTCGCTCCAACCCCGCCACACGCTCGTTGAGCTTTTCGATCACCAACAACATTGCATCGGAACGATCTTTCATCTCTAAGACAGTGTTCTCAAGCTCCTGCAATTTTTTATCATACCGCAATTCTGCATGATCCATGCGCTCGTCCAAATAGTCGATGGCATCTTGGCGAAGAGCGGGGGAATTTTGAGATTTCGGAGGTGCCTGAGGCGGATGCGGCACTAGATTTTGAGTTTGCGTTGGAATCTTCGGCGGAACGACATCGCGCTTGCATGGAGGTTCTGTTTTTTTCACCATGGAGGGTATTGGCGGGGGCGCGACCTTTCTCTCTGCGGACTCCTCGCTAGAAAAAAGCCCCTGAACAGAGCGCGCGAGCCCCTGCTTTCCATCTTCCGTTTCAATAATCGTCCCAGCTTTTATTATCCCGGTTGATGCGAAAAATCGAATATCCGCGTCGCTGATCGGACCTTGTTTTCCGTTCTTATCGTAAAAATACCATTGCATGGCGAACTCTCTCCAAAAATCGCTCAAGAGGAATGTAGTCAGGCAAATCTGATCCGCCTCCTCTAACGTTATACTCGTCCTCCTTTAAAATTCCGGTTTTCACAAAGTTTCGCAAACCGTGGTGTGTAGCTCCAATGGCGAACAAAAACGGAAATTTCAACGAGAAGCATCATATGGTCTCATTTTACACCCGGATGATTCGTTTGTCAAGAGGATTGGAATGATTTTTGTGTTTTTCTCGGAAAACTTTTTAGTGCCAAGCACCACGGTATCCAATTTTATCGCAGTGGGGGTTGCGTTCCACCGAATTATATGCTACACTTAATGCTACATTGTGGTTAGACCAGAAGCAGCTCGTTTTTTGTCCCCATTTCGCGCGAATTCATTGAGCCGCAGGTCGCAGGTGTTGCGCGCCACGGTGCCGCTTTTTTTGAGAAAACTCCAATTCATTTGAGTGCTAGTACAATTCAAAAAGCATGAAAATTTTATGAGAAAAGAGATTGTTTATGAGTCGACAAATGTTGTTGATGTTGTGTAGTTTGGCATTGTTTTGCCTCTCGCCGATCGTGTGTCCCGTTGCAAGCGCGCAGCAGGCGGGGGAAATTCTCCTCGCGGAGGAGGGGAAAACGACGTACGTTATTGTGTTGCCGATCGAGGCCAATGCTGTCGTTCGCAACGCGGCAGAGGAATTGAAATCCACTTTGGAAAAAATCACGGGCGCAGAGTTCCCCATCGTTTCAGAGAACGAAATTCCCGGGGGTGCCGCGCTTTTGTGTGTGGGCGACTCGCAGACGGCGCGAGAGTTGTTCGACGGTGTCGATTTTGACGCATTTCGATACGACGAAATCCTCATCCTCTCCCGAGGGAAGAACATCCTTCTCACGGGACACGAGCGGCGCGGCGCGCTTTATGCGGTCGTCTCGTTTTTGGAGGACACGCTCGGCTGTCGTTGGTGGACTTCGACGGAATCTTTCATCCCTCAGTGTCCCACGCTGTCGATTCCTGCGCAAAATCTCCGATACGCGCCGCAGCTCATCTATCGTGAGTCGTTTTATCGCGACGCGTTCGAGGAGAAGTTTGCCGTGCGTTCGAAGTGCAACGGAAATATGGCTCGCATCTCGCCCGAGTGGGGTGGGCACCATAGGTTTGTCCATTTTGTGCATTCCTTCTACCCTCTCATTCCTCCAGAGGAGTACTTCAAGGAGCACCCGGAATGGTTCTCGGAGATCGATGGCGTGCGCAAGGCAGGCTATCCCGATTGGATTTCTCCCGGCGCGGCTCAGAGGGAGTTTATGGAGTCGATTCCGGAGGAACAGCGTTGCAGCGGCGGACAGCTGTGCCTTTCGAACGACGAAATGCGCGCCGAGTTCACGAAGAACGCGCTTGAGCGTCTGCGCGCGAATCCTGGTGCGAATTTCATTTCGATCAGCCAAAACGATTGGCGCAACTTCTGCACTTGCGAGAAATGCCGCGAGGTGGACGAGAAAAACGGCAGCCCCGCCGGCTCTTTGATCGAGTTTGTGAATAAAGTCGCAGCCGACATTGAGAAGGAATTCCCCGAGGTTTGGGTCGAAACGCTTGCGTATCAATACACTCGCAAGCCGCCGACGGTCGTGAAGCCTCGCCACAACGTTGTGGTGCGCCTCTGCACGATAGAGTGTTCGTTCCTTCAGCCGCTCGAAAGTGGCGCGCTCAACGCTTCGCTCAAAAGCGACATTGAGGGTTGGAGCCAAATCGCGCACCAGCTTTTCGTATGGGACTATATCACGAATTTTAGCCACTACCTCATTCCTCACCCGAATATGCGCGTTCTTGCGCCCAACCTGCGCTTTTTCGTGAAGAACAAAACGATTGGTCTTTTCGAGCAGGGGGATTCTTTCACGACGATTGGCGATTTCGTCGCGGCAAGGAATTGGGTCGTCTCGCATCTGCTGTGGAACCCGAATCTCGACGAAAAAGCGCTTTGGGACGAATTCTTCCACGGGTATTATGGAGCCGCAGGTACAATTTTGCAAGAGTATTTGGACGTCATTCACGATCGCGCGGAGTCCACGGACTTCAACTTGCGGTGCTTCCTCCAGGACACGAGAGGCTGGTTGGATCCCGCGACCATCTTGCAAGCCACCGAAATTGCCGACGCAGCCGAGAACGCGGTGGCGGACGACCCGGTGCTGCTCCTTCGTGTGCGTCGAGCGCTCGCGGCATTTCGTTTGAACTTTTTGCTTCGCTACTACGAGTTGGCTCTCTATTGTAAAATAAATGATCTGCCGATCTCGGGTCCAGACGATCCCGCAAAAGCGATGCGCGAGTTGCTCGCGTTTTTTGAGGAGCAGGGAACGCACGTGCATCGTGAGGCGTACGCGAGGTACAGTTGGGAGAATTTTAAGTCGGACGCACTTGGTCGTTTCCCCGCGAAACCCGCAACACCTCCCGACCTGCCGATGGATTGGGAGAACACGCTCTGGATTGATTTTCAAGATGCCGGGATGAATGTCGCGGGTCGCGACAAGGGTTGGGGAGAAAAGGTGGACGACCCTGCCGCGTCGGATGGGCGAGCGATTCGGATGCCGGGTTGGCATTTCGAGTGGGCTGCTGCGCAATCTTTTCCCGCTGCGATCGGCGAGAAGATACAAAATTGGCACGTCTATGGTGCCGTCCGATGCGATGCAAAAACGGACGAAGGCGTCGGCATGACGTGTGGTATTTATGATTGGGCGGCGGAAAAGTCGATCGTGCACAAAACCCTCCCCGTCTCGCAAATCAAGGGTGAGAAGTACGTTCTCATCGATTTCGGCACCGTCCCCCTCTCAGGGACGATGTACATTTGGTTCGCGCCACCCAAGCGCCCCGATGAGGTTCAGAACGTCTATGTGGATCGCTTCTTCCTGATTGAGGAGGAAAGCGAGTAGCAACCAACTCGACCACAACCACCACAGGGAGAGCGCCATGAACGATAATAGCCATGGAGACACGCTCTCCCTCAGGTCTGCACTCACCATGCTTTACACGTACGAACTCTATACTCGTTCTCCTTTAAAATTCCCGTTTTGCGCGAAGCTTTGCGAGCCGTGGTGCGTAGCTCCGACGGCGGACGGAACCGGAAATTTCAACGCGAAGTATTATAAAGCGGAGAACCTACCTCGCGTGGTAGCGCTGGATGTAGTCCCACGCTTGTCGGGGCGTGTCCGCGACGTAAAACAAGTCGAGGTCTTCCTCGTCGACAACGCCTGCCTCCACCAATGCCTGGAAGTTGATGATTTTGTCCCAATAATCATTTTTTCCAAAGAGAATGATCGGGATGTGTTGCATTTTGCCGGTCTGGCGTAGCGTAAGCGCTTCGAAGAATTCGTCGAGCGTTCCCATTCCACCGGGGAAAACGACCAATCCTTTGGCACGCAGGAGAAAATGTAGCTTGCGAATGGCAAAATAATGGAAATGAAAGCACAATTCCGGGGAAATATAAGGGTTTGGCTCCTGCTCACGCGGTAGCTTGATGTTGAGTCCGATGGAGGGATAATCGGCATCAAACGCTCCTCGATTAGCGGCTTCCATGATACCAGGACCTCCGCCCGTCACGACGACGTAGTTTTTGCGAGTGTCGTTTTTGCACTCCTCGGAGACGATTTTAGCGAACTCGCGTGCCATCACGTAGTACTTACTCAGTTCAAGGAGTTTCTCTGCCTGAGCGGTCTGCCGTTGGCGTCTTTCGTCGTCGGGATTTTCCTCTAAAAGCATCTGCGCCACCGTGAGTCGGTGTTTCGCGGTAGTGGGATCTACAATACGCGCGCTGCCGAAGACGACGATCGTCGAATCAATCTCCGCCTTGTCCAACTCAATGTCCGGCTTCTTCGCCTCCAACATCAAACGAACGGAGCGCATCTCAGGAAGATTCATCAAATCGGGATCCTGATACGCCAATCGATAAACGGGAGAACTCATCAGCTCCAATGCTGTGTGAGGTTTCTTTTCATTCATTTTTTTCACCTTTCGAAACGAATTCAGACAACCTTGAAACACCAAGGCAACCTTTTGTATCCATATTAATGCTATTCAAAATATCGCCCTTTTGCAAGGGGGAGCATTGCTAAAATGTCAAATTTCCGAAAGTTTCCAATCTATTTCCCAAAAAACATATAGGGGAAATTACGATGAAAAAGTGCGCATTTCTGGTGTGAATGATTATTCCGAACTCCCGCAGCTTCACCGCGCTCGGCAAGACGCAGAGGCGTTGGGGGGGGGGACTTGCTCCTCGTCGGTTTTTGGGGACACAGTTCGATCGACGAGAAGACGAAGAAGCGTTATTCATGTCCGATCGATGCGGAAATCAACGACTTGCCCGGGACGGCTGTTTCGCGAACGGCGTGAGCATTTCAAAAGCAACAGTGTTTTTGTCAAGGGGTACCGGTTGAAATTGGGTTGGATTTTTCGGTATTTTGCAGGCGATTTTCCCATTTTCGCCCGGAACGAATCAGTGAGTTGAGGATGATCAGAAGTTTGCGGGCGCAAGCGATCATTGCCACTTTACACCGATCGTCCTTTAAATTCCCGTTTTACGCGACGATTTGCGAGCCGTGGTGCGCAAGCTCCGACGGCGGACGGAACGGGAAATTTCAACGCGAAGTATTATAAATGGTTTGGACGCGGTCAGCAGGCGTTTGAACATCTCACTCAAAACCGGATT
>JAUNBK010000117.1 GCA_030527105.1 Planctomycetia bacterium | reverse complement strand
CAATTTCGTGCGTCGTGATTTTCACGTTGTTCGGATTTTCCGGAACATAAAACGTCTTTGTCTGAATCGCGGGGAGAATAATGTCTGCTGCGGGAAGGATGATCTCCGCCCCCCCAAGGCACTCGTAAAACGGAACTTGCTTTTTCTGCTTGAGGTCGGCACTCTTTTTTGTCTCCTCTCGAACGTACGAAAAAATCTTCGTAACCTCCGTTTCGCCCCGCTGGAGCGCTTCAATAAGGTGGTGGGTAAAAAATCCATGCGACTTTTCGTCCCACTCGTACGCCAGCTCTCCCTCGGAGCAGGAATTCAAAATCGCGACCGTTTGCTCCTGGACTTCTTCAACCCGGTCTGATTTCTTCGGGTCGAAAATTTCCATCACGATATTTCGCGCGCCCACCTCGAGCGTGGGGACTTCCGCCATTCGGGCATCTACCTGACTTTGGCAGCAATCGAGAATAATGCAGATATTTTTCGCCGGAATTCGTTGAACCGCATCGCGCAGGTCCTCAAGCGTGAGCGCCGTGTCCTCAATTCTCTCCAAACGAGTCCCTCGAGGGCACAAATAGCGTTTTTTTCCGCGCCAGACGCCGTGCCCCCAAAAGCCGACGATGAGCAAGTCGAGCGACTCCGACCACTCCAAACGTTCGAGAATGTCCTCCTTCGAGTCTGGTTCATCTCTGTCACTTGCAAGGACAACAACCTCGTTTTCGGAAAACTGATAATGCGTTTTCAGAGCGTTCGCCACGCCCAGCGCATCGTTTTGCGCGTAATGCAGTTCTGGAAGTTTTCTGTATCCATTGATTCCGAATAAGAGGGCGCGTTTTTTCATTTTTTCCATGGTATATCTCCTTTTTGTTTTTCCGTTTGAAGGTTTTATAATGCTTCGCGTTGAAATTTCCAGTGCCGCCCGCCGTTGGAGCTACGCACCACGGCTCCCCAATCGCTGCGCAGAGCGGGAATTTTAAAGGAAGACGAGTACATAATACTTCGCGTTGAAATTTCCAGTGCCGTCCGCCGTTGAAGCTACGCACCACGGCTCCCCAATCGCTGCGCAGAGCGGGAATTTTGAACCACGATGAGTATAGCACACGACAACGCCTCTATTGTACACCGAAAAACTTTTTTTGCAAGGGATGAGTGGAAATTTTTAGAAATTTTGATAATTTTTTGTATGTCAGCAGAGAAACGATGCCGCTCATCACAGGGCGCCTTCAAATTTTGCTGGTTAAAACAGGTAAAAAAGGATGTTTTGATCCACCTGAGCCGAGAACGGAGCATAGCGGAACCCGCCCCAAGCAGAGAGTGAGGGACGCCGGAGTATTTCCCACTTCCCGAGGGGGTGGTCTTTCCGGGGAGGGAGAGCACTCCCACTCAAGCGCCAAGCGATTCACCCCTCCGTTCTCGGCTCCGTAGAATTTTTAACGCGAACTTTTTTTGATCGCACCCCTCATCATAATAAAAATGCCCCCCGTCCGTTGCAAAAAAAACGAAATGTGTTATAATGGCACCTGCTGAGAATTTATGATACTTCTCGTTGAAATTTCCCGTCCCATCCGCCGTCGCTGTTGCGCAGAACGGGAATTTTAAAGGACGACCAGTATAGAGTATATTTGTGCAGCAGTATGTTTTGGAGCCTGTTTTTACGAAAGGAAACGAAATGTTATTTTTACGCCGACCGATTTTTTTCGCGCTCACACTTTTGTGCGTTGTTGGGCTTTTTCACCTCGCTGGCTGCGGCGGATCATCGAACTACCGCACGCTTTCTAATGTCTCTTACGATCCTACCCGAGAGTTGTATTCGAGTTATAATAAGCTCTTTGTGAAGCATTGGAAGGAAACCAAAGGCGAGGACGTCGAAATCGTTCAGGCGCATGGTGGGTCTGGGGATCAAGCGAAAAAGGTCGTCAACGGTTTGGAGGCCGACGTCGTGACGCTCGCGCTCGCGTATGATATCGACGCGATTGGAGAACAGGCGCAGGGTACCTTGAAACCTGAATGGCAAAAACAGTTTCCGAATAATAATTGTCCGTACGTCTCAACAATCGTGTTTCTGGTGCGAAAAGGGAATCCAAAGAATATCAGGGACTGGGACGATCTGATTCGTGAGGATGTGGGAATCATCACTCCCAACCCGAAAACGTCTGGCGGCGCGCGGTGGAATTATCTCGCCGCATGGGCGTATGCGCTCAAAAAGGAACTGGGCGGAAGTTTCGACGCGCTAAAGGATTCTGCACGGGCTGCGGAAGTCGAAGTGGCAAACCAAAAAGCGTTTGATTTTGTCAAAGCCGTCCACGAGAATGCGGTCGAAATGCCCGCCGGCGCGCGTGGGGCGACGAATCTCTTCGTGCGAAATGGAGAAGGAGACGTCCTCCTCGCGTGGGAAAACGAAGCGCTTCTCACGGTCGTGGGTCAGAAAAACGATGAGTTCGAAATCGTCGTGCCGAGCATCTCGATTGTTGCGGAGCCGCCTGTCGCGATTGTGGATTCCACGGTCGACAAAAAAGGGACGCGAGATTTGGCGGAAGCGTACCTGAATTATCTCTACAGCCCCGAGGCGCAGAAACTCGTGGCGGACAATTTCTATCGTCCCTCGAATGCGGACGCTTTAGCCGCTCATGCCGAGTGGTTCCCCAATTTGGAGTTGGTCAAAATCGACGACATCTTCGGCGGGTGGAAAAAAGTCCAAAAAGAGCATTTTGCCGAGGGCGGAATTTACGACAAAATGGGTCTTTCCACTCGTTAAAAGCGCGTTTGCACGGAGTGTGACGATATATCATGATTGAATTCAAACAAAGAAGCGTTTTGCCGGGGTTCGGTCTCACGATGGGACTGACGCTCGTCTATTTGAGTTTGCTCGTATTGATCCCATTTTCGGGATTGATCCTGAAGGTGAGCGGGATGTCGTGGACGGATTATTGGGCGACGATCACTTCTCCCTCCGTTTTGGCGTCGTTTCGACTAACGTTTGGCGCGTCGTTCATCGCGGCGCTCATCAATGCGTTTTTCGGATTTATCGTCGCGTGGACACTCGTTCGCTACCACTTCCCCTTTCGGCGAGTTGCGGACGCCATGGTTGATCTCCCTTTCGCGATGCCGACAGCCGTCTCGGGTATCGCGCTCCTCACGCTCTACCAAAAAATCGGCGACGTAATCGGGTATCGCATCATTTTCACTCGAGTTGGTTTGCTCATTGCGCTCACGTTCATCGGGCTTCCGTTTGTCGTGCGGACGCTCCAGCCGGCGATTGAGGATGTCGAGCGTGAGTTGGAAGAGGTCGCAGCAAGTCTCGGTGCGAATCGATGGAAAACATTTTGGCGCGTCATTTTTCCTGCGGTTTCTCCCGCACTTATCACGGGTTTCGCCATGGCGTTTGCGCGAGCGCTCGGTGAGTATGGATCCGTCATTTTTATTGCCGGGAGCAAAGCGGGACAGCGTATCGTTTCGCTCGAGATTGTCGAGAAGCTCAACGAAAACTCACCCGAGGGAGACATGCGCGCCGTGGCGATTGCCGTGACGATGTTGGGCGCGTCGTTTTTGTTGCTGTTGTGCATCAACCTTGTCCAAACGTGGATGAATCGGCGCTATGCGGACGAGTAGTTTTTTGATTGTTTTTGATTATTGTTTGTTGTATTAATTGTCATTTGATCGAGAATGAGAATGTCCATAACACGTGGAAATACAGACGAGCCGCTGTTGGTGAAGATCATTTTAACGTCAACCGCGCTCTTATATATGCTGCTTTTTTTGCTCCTGCCGCTCCTATTGGTGTTTTACTCCGCATTCGAGATGGGTTTTGGCGAATATTGGTCGGTATTGCGCGAGCCAGACACGCTTCGCGCGATTGGTATGACGCTGACGACAGTGGGAATAGCGGTTCCGCTCAACGTATTGTTTGGTTTGGTGGCGGCATGGTGCATTGGGAAATTCAAATTTTTGGGGAAGAGTTTTCTCATTTCGCTCATAGATTTGCCCTTTGCGGTGTCGCCCGTCATTGCGGGTTTGCTCTTCGTTATCCTTTTCGGGCTGCGTAGTCCCCTGGGGGCGTGGCTCGACGAGATGGGCATTCGGATCGTCTACTCGACCACGGGCGCGGTTCTCGCCACGATGTTCGTCACGTTTCCGTTTGTGGCTCGGGAACTCATCCCCATTATGCAGTCTCAAGGGACGGAGGAAGAGCAGGCCGCCAGAGTCCTTGGTGCCAATGGTTTGCAAATTTTCTTTCGCGTAACGCTCCCCAACATAAAGTGGGCGCTTTTGTATGGTGTTATTTTGTGCAACGCGCGCGCAA
This sequence comes from Planctomycetia bacterium, assembly GCA_030527105.1. Classification (GTDB taxonomy): domain Bacteria; phylum Planctomycetota; class Planctomycetia; order Pirellulales; family Thermoguttaceae; genus RGIG3701. The sequence continues at coordinate 6,596 of JAUNBK010000117.1, read as the reverse complement.
TGGGAGAGTTCGGCGCCGTCCGAGTCGTTTGTGCTGGCGGGAGAAATAATACGCTCCCGATTCTCATCGAGGAGTTGTACCACGGATCGAATCCCATCGCGCCTTTTGCCGTGTCAACTCTCCTCGCGATCGTGGCGGTCGTTACGCTCATTTTGAAAATTTACGTGGAATCCAAAACCAATAAAGTAGAAAACCCCGAAAAATCAGGTGAAGAATCATGAGTATCGAAGTCCAAAATATCACAAAGTCATTTGGAAACTTTCTCGCGCTCAATAATGTTTCCATCTACATCAAAACGGGCGAGCTGGTTGCTCTTTTGGGTCCCTCCGGATCGGGGAAAACCACGCTGTTGCGCGTTATCGCGGGTTTGGAAGAGGCGGATGGCGGAAGTGGTCCGGTTCTCTTCAACGACCAAAACATGGCACACCACAAAGTTGGGGACCGCGGCGTCGGGTTCGTCTTCCAACACTACGCGCTCTTTCGACATATGACGGTGTTCGAGAACGTCGCGTTTGGTCTTCGTGTCCGTCCTCGACTCACGCGCCCAAGCAACAATGAAATTCGGCGTCGCGTTTTGGAGCTGCTTCAACTCGTGCAATTGGACACGCAAGCGTATCGATACCCGCACCAACTCTCGGGTGGGCAGCGTCAGCGCGTCGCATTGGCGCGAGCGCTCGCCGTTCAGCCGCAGGTGTTGTTGTTGGACGAGCCGTTCGGGGCGTTGGACGCAAAAGTGCGCGTCGAGTTGAGAAAATGGCTCCGCCGGCTCCACGACGAAATTCATTTGACGAGCGTTTTCGTCACGCACGATCAGGACGAAGCGTTGGAACTGGCGGATCGCGTCGCCGTGATGAGTCAGGGGAAAATCGAGCAATTCGCGACCCCAAACGAGGTTTTTCACAAGCCCGCCACCGAGTTTGTGATGAATTTTCTCGGCTCCGTCAATAAATTTCGTGGGCAAGTCACGAATGGGAAGGTGCGTTTGGGTGGGCAATACATCATGGACGCCACGGAAGAAATGACGGATGAGGCGAAGCTCTTCGTTCGACCGCACGAGTTGTTGATTTCGCACGAAAAGAGACCGAATTGCTTCAATCTCCGCGCGAAAGTGTCGCGAATCCACTCCGCAGGATCCGTCGTGAGGATCGATTTGGAGACCAACTCGGGCGACACACTCGTTGCCGAGATGACGCACGCGCGCTTGGCGGAACTTGATTTGTCGAGTGAGCAAGACGTTTATGTTTCTCCGAACAACATCCATGTCTTCAGCGCGGAGAATCCCTGAACCTTGTTTTAGCGAGCGTCGCCGCGCGGCGTCCTACACTTGAGCGGAATCCTCCTCGCTCAGCGTTTTGAGCCGATTCAGGATGTTGGAGTATTTCTCACGTGTTTGGGAATCCATCCGACCTTGGGCGTTTGCTTGGAGGAGTTTGCGCAATCCGTCCATTGGGTCCCAAATTCCCTCGGCGGTCGTTTCGCGATCCGAGAGGGTGTTGGGCGGAAAGTTCGTTTGGGGAGGATCCGTGCGGAACAGAGCACCTTCCCGAAGCGACCCTTCCTCGACCAACGACTCGGGGAGGAAATAGTCTTTCTGCTCCCCTAAATCGTGCATTTCTCTCAAGCTGCGCGTCGATTGGGGAGAAGAAGGCAGCCCCGATCCTGCGGCATCTCCAACGGCGTCCCTGGCGGCGTCTCTGGCGGCGTCTCTGGCGGCATCGCGAATTGATCCCTGCGAAACACGACGGCGGTGCGACGAAATACGATCCTTGGTGATCTCCACAAGCGCCTTTTGCGCCGAGTCATGAAGCCCCTGCCAAAGATCCGTCGGTGGGACGTAATGATTCCTCTGCTGGAACTCGCCAAGCAACGCTTCGAGAACCCGATGTACGCGCGAAAAGGATTGAACCGTTTCCTCAAAATACGTTTGGAAAATCAACTGATCAACCGAATCCTCGCTTAAAATCGGGGCATTTTCCCCCATTGATGCCGACGTCGTCTGTCCTGAGTTGGACGAACCCGTTCGAGGTCGAGAATCGGAGAGGGAGGGAGAAGACACGCCCGGCGTTTGGGACGAATGCACGTCGCGAGGACGAGGAGCGGTCGAGTACGAAGTCGTGCCACGCCCTTGGTTTTGAGCGGGGGACTCGACATAAAGCGCCTCGTGTTCAACGTCCCACGTGTCGTTCTCTGGCAGCTTCTCCACCTTCGTGTTTAGACCACCAAACGCAGACCCCGTGTTTCCGCCCGCTTGCGCGTTCTCGACCCGCTCCGCGATGATTCGAACAATCTTTTGAGCAATTTCGGCATCCGTTGCCTTCCCCGTTGCCGAAATGGATTTGTCTCTCGCCGCCTCTCGAGTAGGAACCTCCGGCGAGGCAGACTCCCCCCACGACTCCGGAAGGGCAATATCCTCATCCAAAGCCGCATGAACGGCACTCTCGTCGTCGTAATTATAATTATAGAGGAGCGTTCCGTCGTCGGTGGGAGGAGGAGGAGAAAAATCGATAAAACTATCGTCGTCCAACTCCTCAAGCCGGGAGAGTGTAGAATTACTCGGCGCTGAATCACTCGCCCCGAAGGTGCTCACCCCTGCCCCCTCATCGCTCGGCGCCAGGTCGTCGTCCAAAGCTCCAAATTCGACAACGTCCCCCTCCAACCGCTCGGGAAGCGCCACCTGATCCGGCGAGGCAAAAGGCACCTGCTGAAGGCTGCTCCATGCTTTTTGAACGAACTCGGAGTCGATTGGTGTCGTTTCATTTTGCAAGGCGAGGACGAACACATGGTCCGCCAGCTGATTCACGACACGCGGCACGCCGTCGGTCTTTTCGTAAATCATGTCGCACGCTTCCTCGGGGAAAAAGTCGCGGTCGTACCCTGCCTCCTCCAGTTCCTTTTGGAGGAATCGCCGCGTCTCCGTTCGACTAAAATTTTCGAGGAAACATCGCGTCGTGATCCGCTGCTCAAACGGTTTCAATTGAGGGAGCGCCAGTTTTTCCTCAAGACCCGAGTTGCCACTCAAGACGAGTCGAACACCTTTGCTCACGTTTTGAGAGACGTCGAGAATTTGTCTCAATTCCTCAAACACTCGAATCGGGGCGGCTTGCGCGTCGTCCAACAGAATGAGAAGCCCGCCACGCACATAGAGCGGGTCGGAAATCGTTTGTGAAAGGAGGAGGCGCAACTCGCCAGCGCTCTGCTGGTCGTAAGGCACCGAGAAACACGACAAAATGAATTGGAAGAGGATTTTGGGCGATGAGAGTCCGCCGCCGTTCAGGAGAACGACGTCCATTCGCTCTTGGAATAATTCTTTCAACACACGACACAGAAGCGTTTTCCCCGTCCCGGAATTTCCCACAACGAGGGCGATTCCTTCCTGACGTTCGATACAGCGTGAAATTTGCACGCGCGCATTTTCGACGCTTCCGTACGGACAAAATCCTTCTGGAATCGGCTCCGCCGTGAAAGGTCGTTTTGAAAGGTGAAAAATTTCTGTATTCATGATCGACACTATCGCATTTTATACTCGTCGTACGTCAAATTGCGGCTCTCACGACGCTCCGCATGTCCGCACTCCCATCCCGCACATCCGCTATCGTTTGAGTAATCGACACAACACGCCCTTTTCTTGACGGTTTTTCTGCACCAATCCAAAAGTTTCTCCAATACTTCCCCATCGCGAGCAAAAAAAAATCCCCCGCCCTTGATTTCTCTGGGGGAAAGGGTTATAAAGAAAAGATGAGAGATTTATACGCGTTCTCATTTGAATTTCCGTTTTGTGCGGTTCTGATGCAGGCATTTTCTGCGAAGCAAAAATGCCGGTGAAGCGGAATTTTATAGTGCATCGGGTATATAATACTTCGCGTTGAAATTTTCGACGTCGTCCGCCGTCGGAGCTACGCACCACGGCTCGCAAAACTGCGCGAAAACCAAAAAAAATTTATGATGACCATGACAAGGAGAATGAATATGGAGCGTTTATTTGTGGCAACCGTTTGTTTGTGCGGAATTTGGGCGCTTGGTCTTCGTGCCGAGGCGGCGGAGAAGGAGTTCGACACGCTCACGACTCGCCAACAGTACATTTATCTATTGGAGTCGTGGGTTCCCGAGGCAAGACAAGAAATCAGAACTTTGGAAGACGGAACGGCGATTTATGGCTTGGCGCAATCCGGGCATTGGTACATGCAGGCGCACGACACCGCCTTTTGCGCCTTCGCGATTTTAGCGACGGACCCACTCACGAACGAAACGCGAACGAAAATGTCGCGCCGCGAAATGCTGGATTTAGCCCTCGCGATGCTGCGTTATACGCTCCAGTCTCACGTTTCAAGCGGCGGAACCTGCACGGACGGAAAATCTTGGGGGCACACTTGGATTTCCTCGCTCGGTTTGGAGCGCATGTCGGTCGGAATCGACGCGCTGGATGGCGTGTTGCCAGATGATTTGAGAAAATTATACGCCTCCGTCTGCGCGAGCGAGGCGGATTATGTCGCGCAAACTCCCGTCACGGCGGGACTCACGAAGGACAATCACCCTGAGTCGAACATGTGGAACGGTGCCGTCTGCGTCCGCGCCATGTTTTTGAATCCCGGGCATAAAAACTCCAACGAGTGGAGGGAGTGCGCGGCGCGGTTGTTTATGAATTCCATTTCGATACCTGCCGACGAAAAAAGCTCCCAAGTCGTGGATGGGAAGCGCGTCAGCGAGTGGTTCGTTGGAGCGAACATGTTCGATTCGTTTGCGTGCAATCATCATGGTTATCAAAACGTGGGGTATATGAACATCACGACTTCGAATTTTGCACTGCTTCATTTCTCTTGCAAACTACGCAATTTCACACCGCCGGACGCCTTGTATCATCACGCTGGAGAATTGTGGCAGCTGGAGAAAACGTGTTTGTTCCCGGACGGACGTTTGGCGCGGGTAGGCGGCGACTCGAGAATTCGATATTGCTATTGTCAAGATTATGCGTTGTTGGCGTGGATTGCGGCACGAAATGTGTGGGGCGACGAGGAGGCGGAGTCGTTCGAGCGCGGCTGGCTGCGGCAGGTTCGGAAGGAGCAGCTGAGCAACCAGACGGACCGCGGCGCGTGGTTCATGGCGGAACGGCTTCAGAATTTGAGGCGACTTTCGCCGCTCTATTTTCTTCGCTTGGAGGGCGACAAGGCGTGTTCGCTCGCGGCGGGGGCACTCTGGCACCGTTGGGAAGAATGCGGCATTTTGTCGAAACCTGCGGAGAAAAAAGAGGTTACGACTTCTCTCCCGAGTTGGCACGATCCCTTCCACGGCGCGTGGTGCGTCCGCGGAGAAAATCGATTTGCCTCGTGGACTTGGCGTGGCGCGATGAATGCAGGCGGATTGTGCGTGCCTCTCGATGCGTCCGACATGGCTGAGTGGGGCGAAAACCTTGCTGGGCAGATTTGGGGCGTTGGAAAATCAAATCATGCCGCACCGATAAAGTGGACGGGCGATGCGTTCGACGGCGGGTTTGCGACCTGTGGAATCTCTCAATCCCTCTCGACGGGCGGACTTGCGGAGGGCGCGGACAATCCAAAAGTCGCCAAAAAGTACATCGCGGCAGTCGCTCTCCCGGACGACGCAACGATGGTGATCCTCCAGAGGGCGTTTGTCGAGAACGAAGTCTACCTTCGGAGGGTAAGGGCTCTCAATTTGATGATTCCGATGGACGTATTCAATGATTTCGAGAGAAAAATCACAACGACGCGCGGAAGCGAGAAAATCGCATGGCTGCGCGGTGTTTCACAAACGTTTCCTGCGGGCGAGTGGATCAATTTGGACGAAAAGCTCGGAATCGTCGAAATTTATGGGAATTCCGAAGGTTTGCGCTGCGTTCTTCCTGCCGAGAGACAGGTCAAAATTGGCATGTTCACGCAGGGGATGAAGTCCGACGAGGGGTTTCTCTATTGTGCAGAAATCGTTCAAAATTTGAGCGACGAGACGCGGTTTTATGCGTCGGGAGAATCGCTTTTCGACACGGCGGCGGCTCTCGTCGTGGGGGATTCTCGCGAGACGAAAAAGCTGCATGATTCCGCAAAACGCGTCGCGCTCGCGGGTTGTGGCGAGTCCATCTCCGCAGTTCGCCTCGCGGGAAAAGACAGAAACGAATATTTCATCCTCGTGAATTTCTCTCAGAATCCGATCGTTTTGTCCCAAGCGCAGCTGGAGGCGGAAGTCGGTGCGGAATTGAATCCGATCATGGATATCACGTTGGAAAATTTCCCCGCGAATGGCGTGGGAGTGTGGAAGATTGTGGAAAAATCCCAGGACAAACATTGATGCAAATATGGCTGTATTTCGCGCATACTCATCTTCCTTGTTTCAAGGTATGATGGTGGTCTTACTCCTCTTGTCGCTTGCGTGCGGATGCGGTCGTGCCGAAACGGTGCACGAAAATTTGAAAAACAAAACTGCATATCAAAAAAACTTGCGATTGGGGTGGAAGAAACCGAGAAATATTGGATGATTCAGTTCGACCAGGTCGGGGTGGAGTTCCGCACTCCCGGCGATGATGCGATGGTGCTTATATACTCCATCGCATTTAAAATTTCGTTTTTGCGTCGAGGATTTGGAAATTTCCA
>JAUNBK010000116.1 GCA_030527105.1 Planctomycetia bacterium | reverse complement strand
ATAAGCTCCAAAACGTTATTCGTTGTATTTTACCCTGTTCATGCGCTAGCCCTGCTCTGGAAGAGGGGAATTGGGCAAAATCCCTCGGCACTTCATCCAGAACTACGCTACGCTTCGTTCTCGGCTCAGGGGGGTCAAAACACTTTTTTGTCTGCGCTACCCCCCAATTGGGGGGACTTTACAAACTTTTCTTTTCAGGTACAATACGACAAATGTTTTTTGGGTTGCCTTGTTGGTTGGGACTGCGGCAAGGTCGTCTGCGGTGCCCCCGCAGAGTCCTTCGTTTTGATTCATTCGGAGATTTTTGATTATGGCTAAAAGCAAAAAAAAAGCGGAACCTATGTTCCTCGTCTGCAGTGAGTGCGGAAATTATAATTACGTGTTGCGTCGGAAACCGGGAAGCGAAAAGCTCAACATTAAAAAATTTTGCCCCTGCGACAGAAAGCATACCATTCATAAAGAGAAGAAAAAGTAGCTGATTTTGGCGTATTCGAAACTGTTTTCGTTTGCGGTACAATTTTGAATGCGGTAAATAATGTCAAGCGCGGTGTGATATGTCGAAGCATCGACCAAAACATTGGAAGTTTAGACCCGGGGAGCGGGACATTTCCGCTATCGCTGAGGTTGCGAAGTTCGCAAATCTTCCTATGATTTTGGCGAAGTTGCTTGTCGCGAGGGGAGGGTGCTCTCCAAATCAGGCGGCAATGTATTTAGACCCAAAGTTGGGGCATTTGTGCGAGCCGAACCTCCTCCCCGGCTGCGCTCGCGCGGCAGAGATTATTCGGCGGACGCTTGTTGAAAGAAAAAAGATTGCCGTTTATGGCGATTATGATGTGGACGGTATGACCGCGACCGCTATCCTGATGCGTTGTCTGCGGCAAGAGGCTCTTTCGTGTGACGCTCCGAAGCCCATCTTCTTCATACCGAATCGTATGACGGAGGGTTATGGACTCAACCTTGATGCCATTAGAGACCTCAAGGAGCGCGGTGTGCAGCTTATCGTCACGGTTGATTGTGGTATTACTGCTGTCGACGAAACAAAACTCGCGCACGAACTCGGTATCGAAATCATCGTCACGGATCACCATCAACCGGGTCGTCTTTTGCCCGAGGCGGAAGCCATTGTTCATGCCGACATTTGTTCTCATCCTCAGTTTTTGGGGAATGAGCGCTTTCTCCCGCTCCCAGACGACGAGTTTTTAGCGCTGTGTGCGAAAGACCCCGAGAGCAACGTGAGACCGTTTGCGACTGGGGACTGCTATCCTTTCGCGCATTTGAGCGGTGCAGGCGTGGCGTTCAAACTCGCTTGGGCGATCTGCCAGCGTTGTGCGCGAAGTACCAAGGTCGGAGCCAGGCGGCAGGCGCTTATCCTTGAAACCATCGTTCTTGCGGCTATCGGTACCATTGCCGATGTTGTTTCTCTCACGGGTGAAAATCGCGCCATTGTCGTTCAGGGGCTTTCTCGCTTGCGTACTTCGACTCCGTTGGGTTTGGAAGCGCTCCTGAAGGTGAGCAATCTTTTCGATAAGGCATTTTTTGAGGCGGAGGACGTTGGGTTTTCGCTTGCCCCAAGGCTCAACGCCGCAGGGAGGCTCGAACAGGCATGGTTGGGCGTCGATTTGCTCACGACTGAGGATGCCGAGACGGCGAGGGAGACGGCTCTCTATCTCGACGAGTTGAATGCAAAGCGTCGCGAGATGGAGAACAAAATGTTGCGTGAGGCTGTCGCGCAACTCAAAATGTTGTATCCCGACCCTGACACACCTCCCCCCGCTATCGTGCTGGCGAGTCCGAATTGGCACCCTGGAATCATCGGAATTGTGGCGGGAAAACTTACGGAAAGATTTAACGCTCCGACAGTACTCATCTCGTTGAGCAAAACAAACAGTAGTGGTTCTGGATCCGCGAGAAGTATATCCAGTGTGCCAGATTTCAATTTATACGACGCTTTGAGTCGGTGTGCGGAGCACATTGGTCGATTTGGAGGGCACGCCGGGGCGGCTGGATTGCGTATTGAGGCGGATAAAGTGGAGGCGTTTCGCGAGGCATTTTGTGCCGTTGTGGAGGAGATGCTTCCGCCGGGGGCACGGACGCCGGAGTTGTGGATCGATTCAGAGGAAATGTTGGAGGTTTTCACGCTGGCAAACGTCCAAGCGCTTAATCGTCTGGCTCCGTTTGGCACGGACAATCCTGCGCCAATTTTTGCCACGTCACATGTCTATCTCGCCCAGCCGCCTGCTCCCTTGGGGAAACAGCGGTACGACAATGACGAGAGCAGACCGATCCATCTTGCGTTGAATGTTGAGCAGCGAGGGCGCTCGTTTCGCCTCGTTGCCTTCAATCAGGGCGAGTTTTTCTCGGAATTTGACGCTTTATACAAGGCGCACAAGCCGTTTGACGTGGCGTTTCGACCGGTGCTCAATGCGTTTAATGGGTCGTTGCGCGTCGATTTTCATCTGACGGACTGGCGGGAAGAACGTTGTTAGCGCTGTTTTGAGGTTCGGATTTTGGGCATCCTCTGTGGCTTGCCTCCTGTTCGTGGGGCGTTCCGTCCTCGGTTGCCTCAATATCGGGGAGCAAGCCCGTTAAACGGTTGATATTCGTTCGGTATCGACCTGTGCAGACACATCCAGAAAAAGACATACAAATGTTCTATTCTGCGCATTTTGTAATACTTTGCGTTATACTCATCGTCGTTTAAAATTCCCGTTTTGCGCGACGCTTTGCGAGCCGTGGTGCGTAGCTCCGACGGCGGACGGAACGGGAAATTTCAACGCGAAGTATTGTAGAATATCACCACTCTCCGCGCGTCGTGGGAGTCCAAAGCGCCACGGCTCGCAATTCATTGTGAAAAACAAAGTTGAAAGGGCAACGAGTACATTATGCTGAAGAAATTTATTTTCACCACTCTCACGATTTTTCTTGTGCTCTCGACGTTGAGCCGTGCGGAGGAGAAGGAGTACAAACCTCTCCCATTCACGACACACACGCAGCGGAACGAAGCGCTCGTTTTGAAGCTGGCGGAGATGCCGCTTTTGACTCAAACGAACGAGAAGTATTCTCTCCCGATCGCGATTCTCAATCAGTCGGATCAGGACATCGCGTGTCGGCTCACGTTTTACTCCTGCGACACGATTTCTCCAATCGACGCTGCGCAAAAAGAGACGACTCGGACGCAAAAAGATATCGTCCTCCCTGCCGGAAAAACGGTGGAAGAGTCGTTCGATTTCGTCCTTCGCGAGGGAACGTACAGCGCACACTATCCTCTCCATGTCGTCGCAACTTTCGAGTGGAAGGGAGAAGCGAAAGAGCTTCATTGCGTCCGCGTTATTGAAGCGCGCGTCCCGCAAAAGTCGGCTGCATTCGCCCCCACCAAAGTGAAAATCGGCGGCGTGTCGCTCTTGGAAAAATCATGCACGCTCTATCGCGATTATCCTGGCGAATCGTGGACGCTTTTGGGTCAAAACTGGATCGGGAGCGATTCGCACTCGCGCGCCGCTTTCGACTACACGCAACACGGCACCAGCGGCAACGTTCGTCCCTGCATAAGCGCCCACCCACCGTATAGACCGATGGGGGGGAGTTTGTATGCCGTTTATCCTGTGGAATTGCCGCGCGAAAAGGGGCTGACGCTCTCGTTTGGCTGCGCGATTCGCGAAGTGCGTCCGCCGGAGCCTCCCTCTGATGGCGTGACGTTTCGAATTTGGGCGCGCGTGTCGGGAGAGGAAGAGAAGACACTACTCGACGAAATTCATACCGATCGTGTCGATTGGACGGATCGCGTCGTTTCTCTCGAAGCGTACGCGGGCAAGGCGCTCGATCTCATTCTCGAGATGAATCCTGGTCCTCGAAACAACACGACGTGCGACGGGTGTTTCGTGAGTGGTCTCGTGATTAATTCTGCCGTGGGGGTGCCCCCTGTGAAAAGTTTCGACGCCCACGTGCGGTCGAATCGATTTCATTTGCCGTTGGATGAGGAGTTTGTGGCGCTTATTTATCCCGGCGCAAACGGACTTCTCGACGCGAGGATTGATATTGGTCGATATTCTGACGACGATTCTTTCGTCTCGTTCAACGGCATCACGCTGGCGGTTGGGAATCAAAATCTTCTCACCCCCTCCACAATTTTCACGAAGCCGCCGACGCTGCGGTGGGAGAATGCGGAGTGCAAACGACTCGTCTTCTCGTGCGAGATTCTCGTGAACGACGAGACGTACCCGATCCAGATGTTTGTGTATGCGCAAAATGGGATGCTCGTTTTGGAGATTCCCGACGAGAATCCGCGCCAAATTCGGAGTTTCACGCTGCGCGAGGCGGATCGTGTGGCGAAAAGGATATATTTTGGTCATGGATACGCCATTGAGGGACTCAAACGAAATATCCGCATCGGTGGCGGAGGGCATAATCTGGCGGCAAGCCACGTTGGTTTTGATTTCGAGAATGGTCTTTCTCTTCTCATGGGGGCGTCGGCGTCGCCCGTTGCGATGAATTGCGATCCGGAGAAAAAAATCTACACGCTCGAACTCTCTGGAGCCACAAAATTGGCGCTGGTGCCAAGCTCCCGCAGCGCTTTTGAGGCGGGCGTCAAATATCGAACCCAGTGTCCATGGATTGCGGCACCAACCAAAGGCGTCGAGCGAAAACGCGGGCGCCTCGTCTTCGACGTTTGGGGCGGAAGGTACGCAAACAACGTCTCGCAACTCGAAAAAGCGTTTCGATACGGCGTCACGGATGCGCTCTTCATCAAGCACGTCTGGCAGTGTTGGGGATACGACGTCCGCCTCCCCGACATTTGGAACACGAATGCCGAAAATCCCGTTCTCGCGCACCTCGGATCGTTCGACGAATTGAAGGCGCTCGCGGAACTCTGCGACAAATTCGACGTCCCGTTCGGACTCCACGACAACTATATCGACTTCTACCCCGACGCGGAAAGTTTTTCGTATGATTATATCACCTTTCACGCAACGGGCACGCCGCGCAAAGCGTGGATCAACCACGGAGCGGGCGTCCAAAGTTACCAGTGGCGACCCGATTTGTTCAAGCCATTTTTGCTCCGGAACATGAAACTCGGACGCGAGTATCTCCCCACGATGGATGCGTACTTCGTCGATGTTTTCACGTCGATGAATGTGTTCGATTATTGCACGCGAGACGGAGAGTTCCACCCCATGTCGGAGACAACGCGGCATTGGAAAGATTGTTTCGAAACGATCGGGCGCGAGCTTTCCCACGGCGACGAGCCGGCAATCACGATTAGCGAGGCGGGGAGCGATGCGCTCATTGGCTCCATTGATGGCGCGGACGCGCAGTGGATTCTGATCGACGCCGAGAAGGGTGGCGCGTGGAAAATGTTCGTGCCCTGCGAAAAATGGGCGCGGACGCCTTGGTTTGCGGTTGTGAATCACACAAACTACTCCCGGCACGGCGCAGGCTATCCCGATCGCTTCAACGCGCTGCGCGACTTCTCGCTCCACAACACGATGAGCGACGACTACATCAGCGCGGAAATCCTCGGTGGGCTGGATCTCATGGTCGTTTTGGACACTATTTTTCCCGGTGCCGTGAGGAAGCATTATTTGGCGCAGCACGTCGTTCGAGAGCTTGCGGACAAAGAGATTCTCCGTGTCGCGTTTGCGAAAGACGAAAACGGCGTGGAAAACATCCTCCGACAGCGCGTGACGTGGAGCAACGGGTGGGAAGTCTGCGTCAATCGGGGCGAGGGCGATTGGAAAGTGAGAGATTTTCTCGTTCCGAAGTACGGTTTCGTCGTTTTGGCTCCCGATTCCGCAGCGGATTCCCCCACTGCGCCCACCCTCCTTGCGGGCATCGTTCGCAATCCAAACAATTTGGCGGAGATTATCGAGTTTTCTCAGCGTCTCGACGGCGCATTCTACCTGAATGGGCGCGGAACGTCGCAAGCGGACGTCCTCCCCATTTCTCCATCGATGCACAAAGCGGAAGTTCTCGACGATGGGAAAAAGTTCAAATGTTCCGTCCGTTGGGAGTGTGCCGGACCTGCGCCGAAAGATTTGGCGATTTTCGTCCATATGTTTGAGCCGCAGCGTGGATACGGCTTCACGCCTCAGGGGTGGTACGACGGCGGAAGCTCGTCCATTCCCACCTCGCAATGGGGGACGGATGGGAAAACGGAAATTCTCACCGACGTGGACCGCGTTTATTCCGTTCCTGAAGGGATGCGCGACGGCATTTATCACGTGATGGTCGGGCTATTCGACGCCAAAGGGGACGGACGGAGGTACGCACTCATGGGACAAACCGCACAGCAGATGAGATATTCCGTCGCTCAATTCCAACTCCGCAACGGACGCATCGTCGGGGAAATTTCGCCCGTTGAGTGCGAGGAATCGATGGAGGACTTTCTTCGTTTGCGCGCCAACACGACCCCTGCCAAGTGGGGCGCGTTTTCGACGTTGGGGTGTATTTATGTCGCTCCAAGCGCAGAGGACGCGAACGTTTTGGAGGTGCTGCCGCTCCCCATGATGTCTGAGTTTGAGGTCGCGTACGATGAATCTTTAGGTGGTCGGGTAGAAAAAATCCAATGCGCCGACGAGGAAGTCGAATTTCGTCGAGAAGGAACAAAGATATTTTTCCGCGCGAAATCGCACGATGCGACAGTTTATCGACTTATCCTGGATACTGTGTCAAAAAAATAAGCAGCTATCAAACGTTTTTTGAAGGAATGTTTGCCCGCTACGACCGAGAGCGACGACGGCTTCCACCGGTGGCAACGTCGTCGGGAGGCAGTCGCGAACGCTTCTGGCGTCCCTTGCCTTCACAACGATCCCACCACGGACCGAGAACGAAGTGCAGAATCCTTCGGCACTTCATCTGGAACTACGTTCTCGGCTCCGGTGGGGCGGTACTTTCGCGCACCAGCTCGCAAAACGCGAAGTGTTATAAAGCACGACAAGTATGCTAAATGGAATCCGTTATCACAAACGGAATCCTATTTTTCTTTGCGTACTTTTCCGCCATCGAACCCGCCGGGGCGTGGATCGTCAGGTTTTCGCAGTCCCCGAACGCCCTATATTCAATCGTCTTCACGCTTCCGGGAATGGTGACGGATGTCAGACCACTGCAGCCATTGAACGCACGCTCTCCTATATTCTCCACGCCGTCGGGAATCGTGACGGATGTCAAACCACTGCAGCCCTCGAACGCACTGCCTCCAATCGTCTTTACGCTTTCGGGAATCGTGACGGAAGTCAGACCCGTGCAGTCCTCGAACGCCCTCCATCCAATCGTCTCTACACCTTCGGGAATCGTGCAACTTCCCTCTTTTCTCGCAGGACACGCGCACAGTGTCCTTCCATCTTTCGTGTAGAGGACTCCATCCACACTTTTATAATGAGGATTCTCTTCAGTGACCTGAATAGACGTCAGACCCTTGCAGCCACAGAACGCAGACGTTGCAATCGTCTCCACGCTTCTGGGAATCGTGACGGATGTCAGACTCGTGCAACCAGAGAACGCACAGTGTCCAATCGTCTCAACACCTTCGGGAATCGTGACGGAAGTCAGACCCTCGCAGCCATAGAACGCACAGTCTCCTATCGTCTTCACGCCTTCGGAAATCGTGACGGACGTCAGATTCGTGCAGCAAGAGAACGCGGCACGTCCAATCGTCTTCACGCTTCCGGGAATCGTAACGGCTCTCGGACCACAGATGTCATAGCTTCTACGGAAGTAGGAGCCACCGAGCGCCTCCTCTCCAATCGTCCGCACTGGCAGACCGTCGATTTCCGTTGGAATGACGACATCCGTTTCTTCGCCGATGAATTTGGTGATGGTGATGGAATCGCCTTCAACTTTGTATTTAAAACTCGTTTTTGGTGTTGTCGCGCAATTTCTCCTGAACGGAATCTTATGTCCCCATGCATACATTTCCGCCTCCGAACCCGCCGGGGCGTGGATGGTCAGGTTTTCACAGCCATAAAACGCGTCATCTTTAATCGCCTCAATCTCTTCAGGACGCGAGGTGAGCATCTCTTCCCAGTGCCAGGGCATCCTACCATTTCCAATCGTATTCACGCTTCCGGGAATCCAGACGGCGGTCAGACCCTCGCAGCCATAGAACGCTTGCTCTCCAATTGTCTTCACGCCTTCGGGAATCCAGACGCCAGTCAGACCCACGCAGCCAAAGAACGCACCCTCTCCAATCGTCTTCACGCCTTCGGGAATGGTAACGGACGTCAAGCCCGTACTGCCTGCAAACGCATATTCTCCAATCGCCTCCACGCCTTCGGGAATCGTGAAATGTCCCCCGTTTCCAGCAGGGCACACGCACAGCGTCCGTCCGTCTTTTGTATAAACAACCCCCTCAATGCTCCTGAAACAGGGATTTTCTTCTACGATCGAAATGAACTTCAGACTTTTACAGCCATAGAGTGCAGTATTTCCAATCTCCTTCACACTAGCGGGAATCGTCAGGGAAGTCAGAGCCGTGCAGCCCTCGAACGCATTGTATCTGATTGTCCTCACTGGCAGACCGTCGATTTCCGCTGGAATGACGACTTCCGTCTCGCTTCCGATGAATTTGGTGATGGTGATGGAATCGCCTTCAAGTTTGTATTCAAAACTCGTTTCAGGTGTTGTTGTCATGTAATTTCTCCTTAATGATGGTTGGTGTTGTTTCGAAACCCGGCTCAATCACCGGGTTTCATCGTTGCATTCAAGGGACGTATTAAATTTTTTTCAGGCAGCTGCGCGTTTCGTCGGTCACTTCGTCGGCACAGTCCTGGAAGGCGTTGGAATAATGGAACGTCTGCCAGGTCTTTGCGCCGGATTCCGCGATCAGGTTTGCTGCCTGCGCCGTCGTCAGGTGTCCGTTGGCTTGCGCCTGATCTTCCTGACCAATGCGGAAGTTCGTCTCGATCCCCAAGTGCGTGGCGCCGGCGATGAACGGACGGACACGCTCCAAGTTTGCGTCTGTCGCTCCAAAGTCGGTCAGGTAACAGAAGCGCTCGCCAGGCTTGATTTCCAGCAGCGTTTCCGCCAACTGCCCGACGGTCTGAGTCTGTTCTCCAACGGTGATGCTCTTTTGAAGCTCGCCGGCAAGGTAGTCTTTCTGGAACGCACCCACCCACGGTCCGGGGCGAAGTCCAAGCTCGGGCAGGCGGTCTGTACGCAGCTTCAGCTTCGCGTCGGTGACGGCAGCGTAGGCGATCGAATCAATGCCTGCGTGGTCGAGACACAACGCGTAAATGCGAACGCCCCCTTTGATGCGCCCCACGAACGCAGCTGGCGCGTCGAAAGCCGGGGGATTCAGCATGTCGGCAGACTCCAACTCGTTTTCCGCAGGCGTCGGCTCGAAGTCGTTGTTGGACAGATGCCAGCTTTTCACCGAACCGTCCCGATGAATCTCACGAACGGTATGATCCACCTGCCCCGGTGTGGCAAGATTCCACGTGTAGCCTTTCATTCGGTGCGCCAGAATACGCGTGATTCCAGTCGGACCGGCAAACACCATCGGTCGATTCAGCGGAAACGTTGCGCGCAGAAGCACGTCGAAGCCGATGATATGATCGAAATGCGCGTGGGAGATGAACGCCTGATGGACGGTCAAAAGCTCGCCGTAAGTCATAGCGTCCAGCTTTCCGAGGTCGAAGAGAGTGATTTCTCCCGACTGGTTAAAAACTGCTTTGATAGCCGTATCTCCCACGACGCCATTGAGGAGCGTGAACTCCCCCATGCTATTGCTCCACGAAATCGGGGAGATGCTGGCGATGGTGTTGTTTTTGTCGTTTTCACACATGATTATATCCTTTCTTTTAGGTAATAGCAACTATTATTTTGATTTAAGACTCTGTTTTATCATTGAAAATCTGTTATCACAAACGGAATCCCCTTTCTCCTTGCGTACCTTTCCGCCACCGACCCCGCCGGGGCGTGGATCGTCAGGTTTTCGCAGTCCTCGAACGCACCACTTTCAATCGTCTCCACGCTTCCGAGAATCGTGACGGATGTCAGACCTCTGCACCAAGAGAACGCCCCCCTTTCAATCGTCTCCACGCTTCCGAGAATCGTGACGGAAGTCAGATCACTGCAGCCAGAGAACGCACTACTTTCAATCGTCTCCACGCTTCCGAGAATCGTGACGGAAGTCGGACCCCAGCAGCCATAGAACGCACTACTTCCAATCGTCTCCACGCTTCCGAGAATCATGACGGATTTCAGACCACTGCAGCCCCTGAACGCATACCCTCCAATCGTCTTCACGCCGTCGGGAATCGTTACGGAAGTCAGACCACTGCAGCCACTGAACGCATACCCTCCAATCTCCTTCACGCTTCCGGGAATCATGACGGATTTCAGACCACTGCAGCCTTCGAACGCCCGAACTCCAATCGTCTTCACGCTTCCGGGAATCGTGACGGAAGTCAGACCACTGTAGCCACTGAACGCATACCCTCCAATCTCCTTCACGCTTTCGGGAATCGTGAAACTTCCCTCTTTTCCCGCAGGACACGCGCACAATGTCCTTCCATCTTTCGTGTAAAGGACTCCATCCACACTTTTATAATGAGGATTCTTTTCAGCAACCTGAATAGACGCCAACCCCGTGCAGCCTTCGAACGCCCGAACTCCAATCGTCTTCACACCTTCGGGAATCGTGACGGAAGTCAGACCCGCGCAGCCACTGAACGCATACCCTCCAATCTCCTTCACGCTTTCGGGAATCATAAAACTTCCCTTTCTTCCAGTAGGGTACGCGCACAGTGTCCTTCCATCTTTCGTGTAAAGGACGCCATCCACACTTTTGTAATGAGGATTCTTTTCAGCAACCTGAATAGACGTCAAACCCGTGCAACCACGGAACGCACACTTTCCAATCGTCTCCACGCCTTCGGGAATCGTGACGGAAGTCAGACTCGTGCACTCATAGAACGCCCAATCTC
>JAUNBK010000115.1 GCA_030527105.1 Planctomycetia bacterium | reverse complement strand
CATCTCCGAAGCCGCGACCACCACCGCCTCCGACCTTATCGTCCTCCGCACCACCTCCACCCAAAACACCATCACCTACGCCGCCCAGTCCGACGAACTCACCATCTCCATCGACGCCACCCAATTCGGCTCCGTCACCATCGTCTCCCTCGGCACCGACGCGGACAACAACTCCATCCCCCTCACCCTCGATGCCGCGCAACTCTCCCGCGTCATGACGGTTTCCGGCTCCACTACCAAAGTCAACCTCGGCGGCCTGACGATTACCGGTGGAAAGACGTCTTCCTCCGGCGGCGGGATTTACAACAAATCCTACAGCACGCTAACGGTCACGAATTCGACGATTGCGGGAAATTCAGCTTCCGACGGCGGAGGGATTTACAGCTACGGCACGTTGACGGTCACGAATTCGACCATTTCGGGAAATAAAGCTTCCGACTACGGCGGCGGGATTTACAACTCCTCCGGCACGTTGACGGTCACGAATTCGACCATCTCGGGAAATTCGGCTTCTTGGGACGGCGGCGGGATTTACAACAGATACGGTACGTTGACGGTCACGAATTCAACGATATCGGGAAATTCGGCGGACGATGGCGGCGGGATTTGCAACGGTAACACATTGAATCTCTATAACAGTATCGTCAGTCTGAACTATGCCAAGAACGGAGCTACAAATATTTCTGGCACATACTCCGGCGATCATAACCTGGTTGGTGGCTATAATCCACTCTTTGTCATCGCCCCAGTTTTCGATGAGGATGGTGTTCTTACGAATGCGGAGACAATGGATTTGCATCTGCGCAGTAATTCCCCCGCCATTAATGGTGGAGATAACTCCTATGTGAAAGACAGCTCCAAGGATATGGATGGAAATGCCCGGATTTATGATGGGACGGCAGATATCGGAGCTTATGAATACCAAGATGATCGGAATGATGATCCGATTCCATCTGTAGTGGACACACTCAACGACAGCTTCGATTTGACCGATGATGAATGGTCACTGAGAGAGGCAATTTATTGGGCGGCAGAGTATGTGACGATCACGTTTGCGGAAGAATTGGAAGGAACGATTACTTTGGCATTGGGGGAACTGGTCGTCGACAAGGCGCTGACCATTGATGGCGCGGGTAAAATCACGCTGGATGCCAACCAACTCAGTCGTGTGATGAAGACTTCTGGCGAAGTTTTTTTGGATGGTTTGATTATAACTGGAGGACTGGTTTCTGGTTCGTCACGTGTTTATGGGGGTGGAATTTATAATGAGGGCTCTTTGACAATCAGTAATTGCTGCATTATTAACAACATCATTAATAGTAATGTTCAAATGTATTCTTCTACGTCAGCTTTTGGTGGTGGTATTTATAACACAGGAAACCTTAACATCATATCCAGTCACGTGTCAAATAATTCTGCCAAAGCTAACATGGATAGTCCCAGTGCTAAAGGTGGAGGAATTTATTCTAATAATGGTGAAGTCTATATTTTGAAATCTTCAATTAATGCCAATACAATTTACGCAGATGGATACGCATATGCATGTAGTAATGGTGGTGGTGTTTATATCGAACAAGGGAACCTTAGGATTGTAGAAAGTCAAATTTCATCCAATATTGCCAAAGCTGAAGATGGAACTTATAATGTAACAATGTTATTAGGTGGCGTTGGATTGTGTAATTCAAAGGGTAAAGTTGTTATTAATTCTTCAAAAATTAATGCCAATTATTCCGATTTTTGTGGCACTGGTTACTACCATAATGGCACGACTTATGGTATCGGGATAAATAATCAAAGCGGATTTATGGAGATTATTGATTCCGAAATTACGGGCAATCGATATTCCTCAAGAAATTTAGTTTATGGTGGTGGAATTAACAACGACGGCGGCACGTTAACGATTACGAATAGTACAATTTCGGAAAATACTGCTTCCAGAGACGGCGGCGGAATTTACAACAACGGAACGGTCAACGTATATAATACGCTCATCGTCTGCAATACGTCTAATGATGGTGCGGATATTGCCGGTGGAGGAACCATTAATGGCTACAACTCCCTTTCTTCCTACACGGAGTGGGGCGGGGAGAACAATTATGTGTATGATCCGAGCCTGCCGTTGTTCCGCAACATCGAAAATGGTGATTTTCGTTTGTTGCCCGATTCTCAGGCAGCGGAAAAAGGTAATAATCAGTACGCCTTCAATGCAGGGATGGATGAAACGTGGCTTGACTTGTCCGGTAGTCCGCGATTTGTTGGGGAAAACATTGACATTGGAGCGTATGAATCGTCAGGATTGGAGGTTTCTCAAAACACCGTTTACGTCGGAGAGGTTACTTTTAGCTGGAAACAATACAAAAATACTTCTAATGTAAAACTAACATGGATTTCTGGAACAAAGACGAATATTTTGGGTACGTTTGTCTCTGCTGGAGAGCATACTTGGGATACGACGGCGTTTCAAGATGGTTATGGTCAATTAAAAATTGAGTATCTGGATGAGAACGGAAAAACGATTCTTTCCTCTGTTCAGTCTGCGTTGATCTTAAACGATGAAAATATCGTCGTTCATCGTGGTACCGTTCAGACCGATGAAACGTGGGTGGCGGACAAGACGCATTTGGTTGTCGGCGGGCTGAACGTTGCGGGTGGAGCGACGTTGACGATTGGCTCTGAAACGATTGTGAAGTTCTGGAAAAACGCATACCTGAATACGGAAAGCGGAGCATCTATCGTTGTCGGAGAGAATGTTATTTTTACCCGTGTGGAAGACGACGAAGTTGGCGGCGACACGAACAAAGATGGAAGCCTCTCTACCCCGAAAGACGGGAATGCCTACGTCCGTGGCGCGGGGGCTTATGATTTGACCAATGTGACGATGAAGTACGTCACGCAGACCTGTTCTGGCACGCTTTCGCAGAATGAAACCTGGTTGGGTGGGCAGGTTTATCGCATTACCGGGACGCTGACGGTTCCTTCGGGTGTGACGCTGACGATTCTGCCCGGAGCGATTCTGAAGTTTGATTCCGGCTGCTCGCTGATTGTTCAGTCCGGCGGTTCCCTCGTCGCGGAAGGGAATGTTGCTCAGCCGATCGTCTTCACGTCCGTCAACGACGATTCCTACGGCGGCGATACGAATGAGGATGAGGGGGAAAGCGAACCGCAGGCTGGGGATTGGAATCAGATTCGCAGCGATGGAGGAACGATTCGTTTAAGCCATACTCGAGTCCGGTATTGCAGCAATACACGTGAGCAAGGTGGATTATATGCCACTGGTGGTTCTATTGAATTTAACAATAGCGTTATCGAATTTACGAAATACGAATCCGTCCGCATTCCTGGCGGCAGTTTTTCTGCGTACAATTCCGTTTTCCGCGAAACCTCCATTGCTTTTGGTTACTATTCCGGTTCGGGTGTCAGGGTCGTTAATTGCGTCGTGGACGGTGCCACGGTTGCCTATCGTTACGGTAGTGGAAAAACATTCATCAATACCATTTTTTCCAATATTACTTCCCAATTTTGCGACCAGGGAGGCGATTCGGCAACCTTCCAAAACTGCGTTTTCTGGAACCCACAAGGTACTGGGCCTCAGTCTTACGCCAAAACAGGTTCCAACGGCAACATTTGGGCGAATCCTCTTTTCCGCGACGCGAAGAATGGGGACTATCGTTTGCAGGCGGGGTCACCGTGCATTGATGCGGGGGATGGTACGGTAGCGACGGCGACGGATATTACGGGCGCTCCGAGGTATTCCGATCCCTATATCACGCCGACAGGAACGCCCAACGCGGAGGGGGAATACGTCGATATTGGTGCGTATGAGTTCACCGAAACGGCCAGTTCTTCGATTGATTTAACGCCGGTGGATATTCAGGCACCGAAAGATGCCACGACGGGCGAAAGCGTCACGATTCAATGGACGATCCGCAACGACGGTTCCGCGCCTGCGGTTGGCGTCTGGACGGACGAGATTTATCTGATTTCCGAGACGGGGCAGAAGGTCGTTGTGGGAGAAGTCACGCACACAGGAAACATCGCGGCAGGCGACTTGCAGACGTTCTATGCGGAAGTGACGGTTCCGAATGTGAAAAACGGAAACTGGACGTTCGGCGTTAGCGTGAACCCGAATCGACAGATTTTTGAAGGAACGGCGACGGATAATAACGTTTTGCAGGCTAAAAACCAAACGTCCG
Source organism: Planctomycetia bacterium (assembly GCA_030527105.1). Lineage (GTDB taxonomy): Bacteria > Planctomycetota > Planctomycetia > Pirellulales > Thermoguttaceae > RGIG3701. The sequence goes on along the minus strand of JAUNBK010000115.1, from coordinate 6,742 downwards.
TGAGCGTTCCTGAGTTGATTTTGTCGGATTCCTTTGCGGTTAGCAAGAATGGTGAAATGTACAAGTTGACCATTCCGGCAAATGAGGAATATTACCTTTGCTATAGTTATACAACGAAAAATGCACAGAATAACATCGCCCTGACTGCCAGGGAAAACACGCTCCCCACCGATGTTTATTACGACTACATGGCTTCCACGCGGAGCAAGACTGTTTTTCAGGTAGTCAACATTGACCATTATGAAAATCAGGCGATTCTCTATATCCCTCGATCGGATCAGGAAAGAACGGTTTATCTCTCCGTGGACACTTCGCATGAAAACGTGACTGGAAAACTGGAGCGGGTGAATGCTGGATTTGCGGTTTATGGATTCAGTCGCAGTATTGTGAGTTCCATTTCCACTTCTCCATGGACGTCGGTGCAATTCGGAGAACAATCGTCGATAACACTTCTGGGAACCGGTTTTACGGAAGGGATGACGGCGGTTTTGAATCACGTTCCCGGTCCGATTCAACTGCCGGGAATGACTGACTGGGAATCAATTGTCGGAACGGTGCGGATTGTTTCTCCAACGCAGGCGGTTCTGACGTTTGATATGGACGTCGAGAATCCTTTGTCTGCTGCTTACGCACAGTCCTATGATCTGGTGATTAGCAATAATGGCGCGAGTACGACTTTGGCCCAAAGCGTTCGGGCAGAAGCGATAAAAAATGCCTCCTACACGACGATTGCCGCATCGTTGGAGATTCCCGACTCGGTTCGCAGCGGTCGCATTTACAAAGGGTACATCGTTTATGAAAATATCAGTTCTCGCGAATGGTACGTTCCCGTATTTACGATTCGTGGAGCGAGCGGCACGCCCGTGGGTTTGACGGAAGACAGCCTTGTTGCCGGGGAAGGTATCCATCTTTTGGGAACCGGATCGCAGACACCGGGTCTTCTTGCACCTGGCGAATCGGGAAGAGTTCCCTTTTATTTTCAGGCAGGCGGCGGCACGCAGATCAGCCTTTCTTCCTGGGTAAACGACGCAACCACCACGCCGATGTTCGAAAGCGAGTATTGGGACACCTGGGCGGAATTCCATCAGGATTTATCGGCTGCGGTAAATCAGCTGGCCGCGAGGAATTACCATACCTGCGACTACGATTACGTGGTCTCCTTCCTCAACGCCCAAAAGAGCGGAGAGGCGACAACGGGCTTATCCGGTTTTCTGCGGTATCCCGATTCCGACACGCCGCTTGCGAACTGCACGATTCAGGCTTCCTGGGTGGTTGACGCTGGCACGGAGCAGGAATACACCCAATACGAGACGGTCTCCACGGATGAGGATGGGTTCTACGTCTTTAATTACCTGCCACAAAATGCGGAAATTACGCTGGAACTGGTTTCCGGGGCGTACGGTCTTTCCCAAACAAGTCTAACCCTGACGGACAACCGGGATATTACGAACCATATCCTCACTGCACTGCCGTTCGGGAGCCTGACAGGGCGGATTTTGGATGTTCAAAAACGATCTGCTTCAGATGTTGCTGTATTAGCTCAATCGACCGCAGGAAATACATATCTTGCTGTTACCGATTCTAGGGGGTATTATACATTTGATACATTACCCTTAGGAGAATATACTGTCTCTGTCCAAACAGAAGGGCGATATCAGAAAATAGAATCTCGGACGGTTAATGTTTTCAGCGCAAATGTAACGGCAAACTGTGTTTTTAACGTGAATTCTGGCACAATCATTTCTGGGACAATCTCGGATGAGATCGGACTCTGTGTTGGAAATGCCTTAGTTACAGTAATTGATTCAACAGGACAGACAGCCAGTGCTCATACAGATATGAACGGCTATTATTGTATATCTGGAATGACATCCGGTAAGGTTTCACTTACTGTCCATGCGGTTGAATATACAACCATTACCATCCCTGAAGTTTTCATTCCTTCCAATGAAAATACCACTGTTTTAAATTATACCATGACACTTGATAGTCCTTCGTATTTTTTGACAGACGTTTATCAAAATACACTGGAAGAAGTTATTACGAGTGCAGAAGATGTTGTCCTCACAATTTCTGGTTACTGGGGGGATGAAGCAGATTATATTACACTCATTGATGACGCAGGTCGTGAATATGTTTCAACGGAGATCGTTTCCATTGATAATCAATATTTGAACGCATATTTTTCTTCGGCTGAAATTATACCAGGTAATTATTCTGTTCAACTTACCACAAAAAGCGGTGTAACAGCTACTCTGGATGTTCCTTTTGTCAAACACGCAGGCATGAACACCAGTTCATGGGTATATTCCGTAACGTCCGACACATCCCTCAATAAGAATCGTTCGTGTGTTATAAATTTCAGTTATACTAATATCGGTGATACTCCAGTAGTCGCTCCCGTTGTTTCTTTTAGTGTTAAACAATTTAATCAACGAGGAGGTTTTTTAACGCTGGATTATGATCGATATCAGAGTTTTGAATATAGTAACCATAGTGAACTTCCAGAAGGTTTTGACCATACACTAATGTTCATCGCCGATGGAGCGAATGCTGGTATGATTATGCCTGGCGAAACAACTTCTGTATCGATCTATTACGTCGGTTGGCTGACGGACTATTGGAATGAAAACTTTCCTGTTCAATTTGTGGTGGAACCTCAATGGTTTGATTCTAATGCTACAATTGATTGGAAAAAGGAATTGTTTTCTCTTGATACTGAAGATAATTTTACTGGATACGATGCTTTTATTACTTACTTGAACGAAACCGTTGGAAACTCGTGGGGAGAATATATCGTTGCACTTGAGACCATCGCTTCAAAATACGACTTTCCGAATTCTCGATTAGGCTACTCTGATTTGAAAGATGTTTTTACCTATTACTACTTCGATTTATGGAAAACATCGCAAGAAATTTTACAAGAAACACACCTGAGATTACAGCAGGCAACATCATCTACAACCGTAATTTCGCAATTAGATTCTTCCCAGGAAGGTACAGACAGAAGAAAGGAAACATTAGAAAGTTCTCTAGATTCGACTAAAAAAATAACAATTAATTTACCACAAACGCCTATAATATCAAGCATTTATCAACCATACTACGAAGCTGGAACGATATTTTTTTATCAGGGAAATCATTCTTGGGATTTTGCGACGAAGAATAATGTCCAAACCAGCCAGGAAACTTACGTCATTATTCATGGGTGGAATGCAGGTATTGACAACTCTGCATGGATGACAGAAATGGCAGATGCCCTTCGAACACAAAAACCAAATGCAAATATTTTGGCAGTGGACTGGAAAATTTTGAGCAGCACACTAAAAGAAATGAAATACGAATTATACCTTGACGACTCAGAGGCGTCATTAGCAGTACTGCTTACAAATATTATGAATAAGCTTGATCCTGCAACTCCAGCCAGTAGAATACCAAAAGTCGCAGAGTTAGTATATGACAATTTAAAGGAGTTGGGTTTGAATTTCGAAACCACATCGCTAATAGGTCATAGCCATGGAGCCCATGTCAGCGGTTTGATTGGTAACCTGACTGGAGGTGCGATTCGACAAATTACCGCACTGGATGCATCGGAAGAGCTCTCCCACATTTTTTCTAAGAATTCCTTTGGTCAATCATGGGGCAAATCTTCTGCTCAATACGTAACATTTTATAAATCTTCTCGTCTGGCAGGAGGTGAAACGGCTACATGGGGGCATGACAATTTTCTGCTTGTCAGGAAGGACGACATTTATGGAGAAATAAATCTTAATCTCCAGATTACAGAAGATCATTCTTTTTCATATATCTGGTACATATACAGTATCATTGCTAACAAGACAAATGCTCCAGGTTTTACATGGAATGCAAATAGCTGGAATGAAACTGTAAGCGGATTGGGTAATATCAATGATGGAAACTGGAATGCGGTAATAGTTTCTAACCCAGAGACTACGGAATGGCATTTTGAGGGGCTTAATATTCCCAATGAAGACGACATCAATGATGAAGATCCTAATGGTAACAAGTACGATATTTCAAAATGGAAATATCCTGGAGAATGGAATATCAAATCCAATTCCACTTCTTCAATGAACGAACTTTTGAAATCAATACGCAAGTCTGTTGAATTAACATACTCCGTTAACTCAATGAGTGAAAGTGTAAAAACGTCCCAGGTAACGTCTCTTGTACTACAGGTAACTGACAACAGTAATATTTGTTCCATTACAGGTCGCGAGGAGAATAGGTTACCTTATGGAACGTTAGAATTTGAGTGGATAATTTCCAATGAATTTGGGAAAAGTATTAAAGGAAAAACCTCTGGGGTTCTAAACGCCAATACAGGGACAGTCGAACTGTCAATACCGATTCCGTCCAAAAGAGATTTGGTAGCTGCAGGTTTTACACTCAGCGGCGACTACTACAAAACCACATTGAAACTAAAAGCAACTAATGTTTCGGGGGAAGGAGATTTCTGGGAACTATATCCTGATAACGACGAAGTAAGCACGGAGTTGAAAATCGTTCCAGGAAAAATTCATGTAAATGCTGGAGAAGATAAGACGATTTATTTGTCCAAGATGGATATTGTGGCGGCATATAGCTACTTTGATCGCTACTCAGCGAATGTGTCTATTTTAGGAAGCTGTACACTCGAAGATGATGAAAAAATATATGGTTACAAGTGGTCAGGAACATGCCCATGGCAAACGTGGGGACCTGGCAAACAAGAAAATCCAACCGATCAAACTGAATTGCCAGGTTATTTCGCTATTCTTTCGCCGGGTGAATATCAGTTCACATTAACGGTGTATGATGCGGAGGGACTTCCCTATTCGGACACAATGAAGCTAACTGTAAAGATGAAGGAGGACAAAGAAGACGATCCACCGGAAGACGACCCGAAGGATCGTGACAATTCGGACGAGCCTCAATCCTGCGACCCGAACGAGATTAACGGGCCGGTGGGGTATGATTTTGTGACGGTGGATACGGGGACGGAGGAGGAGCCGTTTTTGGTGATTACGTCGCCGAACTGGGTGGCGGGGGACGCGACGAAGGAGCAGGAGTTCAAGATTTATTTCGAGAACAAGAGTTCTGCGACTGCGGCGGCGCAGGAAGTTTTCGTGACCACAACGTTGCCGGAGGAGTTGGATTGGTCCACGTTCGAGTTGCAGGAAATCTGCATCGGGAATCAGGTTTTCGACGAGATGGTTGGGGAGATGGACGGTGTGTGGACGGTGAATCAGACTTCGACAGGCGATCAGATTAAGATTTCCGTCACGTATGATGAGGAGACAGGGCTGGCGCAGTGGTATCTCCGTTCGTGGGTTGCTTCGACGGCGGATCATTTCCCGGCCAGTGCGTATGAGGGCTTTTTGCCGCCGAATAATAAGGAAGTGCACGACGGCGAGGGGTACGTCGCGTTTGCGATTCGGATGGATGAAAATTTGACGACGGGAACCAAAATCGAGACGAACGCGAGCATTGTGTTCGACACGAACGACCCAATCGTCACCAATACGTGGGTTACGACGATCGACGCGGACAAGCCGGTGGCGGAAATCACGTCGGTAACGCCCGGCGAGAACGGTCTGGAAGTGGCTTGGGATGGCAGCGATGTGGGGTGTGGCATTGCGGCCTGGGGAGTATTCGTTTCGATCAATGGGGCGGAAGAAATTCATTGGAAAACATTTGATGCCGAAACGAAATCCGTAATTTACCGAACATCCAATAATACCGACACTTACGAATTTCGCGTTGAGGCGGTGGATCATGTTCGTCTTGCGGAGATACCTTCCGTCACGTCCGATTCCGATGTGACGATGGTTTTGCAGAAAACGTCCAACACGTATTCGGCGGAAGGGGCGACGGATGTGATTCCGGTGTCGGTGACGGAGGTGACGGATTGGGATTCGTTTTATGGGGAGATTTGGTCGGAGGGGGAAAATGTGCAGGCGGCGGGGAGTGTGGTGACGGTGACGGTGACGTATAATCCGAAATTGTTTGAAGTCAGGGAGTTGCGGAATGTGCCGGTGGGGATTACGGGGGTGATTTCGGAAGGGGTGAGGGGAGCGGACGGGAACGTGACGGTGGAGGTGATGTTTACGGTCGGGGAAAGTGGTTTTGAGGCGAACGGGGCGAATACGTTTTGGGGGGCGGTGTTTTTTGTGCCGGCGGTCGCGCAGGGGGCGGGCATCGCGGATTTGGGAACGTCGGAAAAGGTCGGAATTCAGGCCGCGGGTCAGGATTTGCAGACGCAGGTGCAGGGAATGCCGTATGATTTGGACCGAAACGGGCAGGTGAATGTTTTTGATCTTGTGTCGTTTTTGGAGTCTTACGGAAGAAAGGCGTCGGAGGCCGGCGAGGAGTTTTTACCGGATTATGATGGTGATGGTCGGGTAAATGTTATGGATCTGCTTTCGTTTCTGGAAAATTATGGCATGAAAAAAACGCAGGCGGAACTTTCGCCGGAAGTGAACACGGTGTCGGAGCAAAATTCGGCGGCGGTGCAGGAAGTAATTTTCTCGGACGATTTGGAATTTTTGGAAGAAACGTTGCCGGAGGTGCCTGTTTTGCAGTCGGCGGATGCGCCTGTTTCCGTGGCGGCGCAGAGTGTTGAGGTGAATTGGAATTTGTTTGCGGAGACTGTCGGGGAATTGGCCGTGCCGGAAATTTTGAGCGTGACGGCGCGGAGTGAAGATTCGGCGACGATAAAATGGAAGTCGGTGCCGGAGTG
>JAUNBK010000206.1 GCA_030527105.1 Planctomycetia bacterium | reverse complement strand
AAAAAAACGTCGTTGTTCAGTAAATTAGAACATATATGAATATGTCGTAATGCGTTAGGTTTCAATGAGTTCTAAAATTTGGACAGTGAACAAAAGGACGGATGGGATGGGGCTAATGTGTCGTGAACAAATGTTCGGGGAAGGTGAACAAATGTTTCGGAAATAAGAGTTTGGGATGGGGGGAAACCCTTGACAAGTGCTGATTTTTGCGGTAAAAATGTGTTCGTCAGAGGGAAATGAAGTCGCGTGAAAATTTGAGAATCGTGACGTAAGTTTTTATTTATCAATGCTTTCTATTTGCAAAGGAGTGCAGGAATATGTCCATGGTACACAACAGGAACAGGGAAACAACTTCGAAATTGCCGTTGACAGCACGTCAGAGAGAAGCTCTCGAATTTATCCGAAAGTGCGTGCGTAAAAGGGGTTACGGCCCGACGGTACGTGAAATTGGCGACCGGATGGGAATCCACTCTCCCAACGGTGTCGTCGGCCACCTCGCCGCTCTGGAACGGAAGGGATTCATCCATCGTGAGGCAAATCTCTCCCGGTCGATCATGCTCGTGGAGCGTGGCGAAAAGAATGCGACTGGCCTCCAAGTCCTCGCTCATGTGGTCGAAAAAAAGATTGTCGACAATCCGCAACCTCTTGAAAAGATAGACCTTACGGAAATGCAGCATTGGAACAGCGAAGACTTTTTCCTCCTCCGCGTCGAGGACGATCAGCTCTCCCAGCATGGCATCGTGCAAGGCGATCTTCTCCTCGTTCGCCGTGCTCGCACCGCTGCCTGCAACGAGACAGCCATCCTCCGGACGCCGGAAAACGACTTCCTCCTGGCGAAGTGTGAACACGATCCTCCTCACACGCAAACGTTCCTCCAACCCCTCCCCACTATTTACGGCATCCTCGTCGCGCTGCTGCGGAAGTTTTAACACCATCTAAACTCCTGACAATTAGTGGGTTATGGCAACTGCCAGGGAGTTGATGGAAGTGGAAAAATTTTCCCACGCAAAAACGCGCATAGGAAGATGTGAACAAAGCACCGGTGGAGTTGCTGTAAATGCTTTCTCCACCGGAACTTCGGACTACGTCTCCGTTCACGGATCATGGAGCAACGACATTGAAAAGCGTCAATAGTAGCGTATTTCGATGATTTATGAATATCCCCGATAAACGGACGACGTCTCCTGAATGTTTGCTTTAAGAACTTAATATACAACATGTTACGACTGACGACAGAAAAGCTACTGACAGGAAAATTGCGCATCCCAAAGAAAGCGTTTATAGCATCCTTCCAGCAAGTTTGAGGTTTGTTCGAAATTTCAGAAAAAACCGACAGATTCTGCATAAACCCAGCTTGGGGAGGAGTTCATGTTTGGGTGGAACTCCTCTTCAGGCAGGGGGACTTTTTTCGCAAGTCCTTTCCAGTGAAATGGTTACACAGCCATTCCACTGCCGCCATAAGGTGGGTCGTGGCGAGAAGGTCTCCACGATGATTGCCATGGGCCATAGGGTGGTTTCCGTCGTAAGTGTTTAGAATAAACGTTTTGCAGTAACCGTCTCCGCTTCAACGAATTCCAAGGTGGAGTTTTCCAAGAAACTTTGCCAGGCTTCCAAACAAAAATCAGGATGATCGTCACTTTTTCCAAGTCGTTCACACTACTCTCCTTTATCTCCTGAAAAAATCAGGGTTAAAACATACTAAAATACATACCATACCTCGAAAGGTATCCGGTAACAAAGCGATATAATGCCTTAAAATTCAGTTCTATGAGGTACGATTGCCGTCATTTGGGCCACGCAAAAAGTACTACTATTAAGAATATACACCGAAAAAGCCAAAGTTTCCAGTGAAATTTTGGAAAAAAAGAGAAATTTCTCTAAAATTTCACTCCAAAAGCCCTGTTACG
>JAUNBK010000114.1 GCA_030527105.1 Planctomycetia bacterium | reverse complement strand
ATCGCGCACACCATCGCGCACAACTTCGCGCTTATCATCGCGTTTCGATCGCGCAAGGCGTGCGATAATCACGACGGCAGCAACTCCCGCAATCGAAAGGAGCACTTGGAAAAGAACACCAAGCGCAAGCCCTTTTTTTTCGGATGTCTCTTTCGTCAACGTATATCTTCCCGTCGCTTCCCTCCCCGACGTTTCCTCTGGCGGCGGGAGTGGCGCCTCGTGCAAGTCGCGAGAGACGGCAATGCTCGTTGATACGAAATTCGACACGGTATCCGACGCAGGATTTTGCGGGGCGGCACCCTCCACTCGCGGCGCGCTCAAAATCTCCAGTGCGGCGGAATCATAGGGGTTCTCGTAAGGATTTTGGTCAGGATATTCGACAGATGCCGTCTCATGCAGGGACGTCTCCTCGAGCACGGGCGCGGGCAAAAATGTTTGCAGTGCCGATCCGTCCTGCGGCATCACCTCGATCTTATGCACATCGTGATTCTCTCCGTTTTGCAAGACGCTTGGTGTGGCTCCGGGCGCAGCAACGGACGGGGCGCGCCATGCGTAATTCGTGCGCGTATCGACAATCGCGATGTTTTCTCTTTTTAGCCCGATGATTGATTTCGCAACCAAGTCGCAAATAGCGGCGTAGTCGCTCCCCGTGCACGTATAAGAGGCGCGCGTGCGAATTGTCACGGAAGCGGAGGCTGTGATTTCTCGACGAAATCCACACTTCAACTCCGCAATGTCGATCAAAACCGTTGCTGATTCAATGCCATGAAAGGATTGGATTTGGCGAGCGAGCTGCGTTTGTTTTTCTCGACGAGCCGATTCGCGTCGTTGCTTGTCGGACTCCCAAAATGGGGGCGCTTCCGTCTCGGTCGGCGTCAGAAAACATGGAGTTTTTCGAAGCGCGAGAATATAAGCCCCTCGACTTGAGGCTGGCACAAAGATTTGACCCTCCCGAATTTCGTAATTTTCGAGCTTCGCATCCGCAAAAGCCGCCTCAATGGCGAACAACTCCCCGGAATTGAAGAGTCTTCCCTCGCACAACGCGGTTTTGGTCGAGTCGCAGGACGCGCTCAACCCCCACAGACCGAACAAAACGCACGCAAGAACAATCGCCGCGACGAAAATCGCCACCGACGATTTGGAGAAGGGCGTGCAACGTTGCTCGCGCGCATTGTCGTCATTGTTTTGCGTCATGAAAAGCGCCTCTTAAAGTTTTTTGTGTCGTCCTTTGTTTTATTTCAAAACGGAATCAATATTCCCCATAATCCATCGATCCACGTCGCGCAGCATGTCGATTTGGAGAGAGCCTGCCGTCGGATAGCTGCGGAGCGTCACGTCCAATCCCGCAGAGTGCATGATTCCCAAATGAGAGCAAAGTTCGTCCGCCGGGCACGTTTTGGAGGCACGCGAAACAGCGTATAAAAATCGAACTTCCCGCAGATCCCTCCATCGTTCGAGGAGAAGAATGTCTTCCGGAGGCGCTCCATCAAGCGACGCCACGCCACAAAAGGGGTGCGGATGAAGAAACGCCAAGCGCTGCGCCATGGTGCCGCCGTCCTCTGAGCCGACGAGATAGATCCGTTTCGAGGCGATATTCAACCTCGAACGCGCCTGATCTATCGCTTCGAGCACGGTGTCGAGCACTTCTTCGTACGTTTCGGCAGCCCAATGGAAGCCGGGGCGCAACGCGCCGTTTGGGAACATGAGTTGCGCGCCTCGAATCGCGACCGCAGCATAGTTCCGCAGGCTGATCATCGGAAGGACACGCATCAGTTGGGACTCATCTTCTCCGGGGGTGTGGAGCCAGACGATAAGTGGATACGCGTAGTTTTTCTCATAATGCACGGGCAAGAAAAACGAGGTCTTTCTTGCGGTCTGCATAGGTCGAAACGCACCAAAGTCCACCCGATTCAGAACCGGCGGTCGTTGCGCGGGTCGGGGTGTGCCGAGACGTTCCGAAAAGATTTTAGGGTTAAATTGACTCATATGGAAAGTGTCCTCTGTTCTGTACAAAAAAAGTCTTGTTTTGAATCCTTATTTTACGACACTAAAACAGTCTCTCCAAACCTTCATTTCCGAAATAAAAGGAGGGATATCCGTTTCAAACGATCGCGACGAAATCTCTCATCAAAAGCAGACAGACGGAGTGTATTTTATTTTGGAAAAAATGTCAAGAGCGAAATTTTAATTCCGTCCATATTGCAAGACTTCTCGTTAGAAATTTCGGTTTTCGCGAAGATTCGGGATCCGTGGTGCGTAGCTCCGACGGCGGACGGAACCGGAAATTTCAACAAGAAGTCTTATAAAATCTCTCTTGACAAATTTTGCAAATTGGTTACAATGCAACAATGAGAGGTGTTTTATGAAATGTCAAAAGTGCAATCGAGACGCAACGTTCCACATCACGGAACTTCTGGGTGGCAAACCGGAGGAGCTTCATTTTTGTGCCGAACACGCGCAAGAGTATTTGAATCAAACGCAGAATAGTATCCCCGGCACTGGCAACATCGCGACCGCGCTGGCGAGTCACATTGCGCAGCAAATGGCGTTCACGAAAGCGTCCAATGAATTCTCGCAGACGGACAGAGAAAGATGCCCCGCCTGCGGAATGACGTTTTTGGAATTCCGAAGCCGAAGTCGTTTGGGCTGCCCAAAAGACTACTTTTCCTTCAAAAAACAGATGGAGACTCTCCTTGTTAATATCCATGGCGAGATGCAGCACGTAGGGAAAAAACCGAAGCGTTCTGCCGAGGTCTCTGAAAAAATTAGCGATCTTATTCACCTTCGGCGCGAGATGGAGGAGGCGGTGCGAGAGGAATTATACGAGAAGGCGGGGACGCTTCGAGACCAGATTCGTTCTCTCGAGAAGGAGGCGGGGGTGGAATGAGTATTGATGACCTCGTTTTGCAGCAGCAGAAGTTGTTCGCTTCCGATTTTCCCGAATCGCACACCGTGATTTCTTCGAGGATTCGACTCGCGAGAAATTGGTCGGCGTATCCTTTCGTCACCAAAATGGACCCGGCGCAGCAAGCCGAAGTGGAATTGAGACTCCGTCGTGTCCTCGAGGGGGTGGCTCAAGGTGAGTGCGATGTCTTTTTTATGGACAAAGTGGATGATTTTACGCAAACACTCCTTTTGGAGTGCCATTTTGCCAGCCCGGAGATGATTCGCGGAGAGGAGGCGCGAAGCGTTGTCGTCTTGCCCGGTGCGCGGTCGTCCGCTATGTTGATGGAGGAGGATCATATACGCATTCAAACGATCCGCGGTGGTTTGGCGCTTCACGACGCGTGGGAGGAGTTGAACGCTCTGGACGACGCGATTGATGAGAAAATCGTCTATGCTTGGAGTGACCAGCTTGGCTATCTCACGGCGTGCCCCACCAACGTCGGCACCGGCATGAGGGTGAGCGTTATGCTTCATCTCCCCGCGCTCTCGGCAACGAAGCAGTTTCAAAAAATGTACAACAGTCTCCAAAAAATCTCACTCACCGTGCGTGGGATTTATGGCGAGGGGTCGCAAGCGCTGGGCGATCTTTATCAAATCAGCAATCAATCGACGCTTGGAGTGACGGAGGAAAAATTGATTCGTCAGGTACACGACGTCGTCATGGCAGTCGTGGGGTACGAAAAACGCGCGCGGGATTTTCTTTTGGAGGAAAATCGAGAAAAAACTCAGGATAGTTTGCACATGTCGCTCGAAATGCTGCGTTCAGAGGAGAAAATTTCCACTGCCGATGCGTTGGGCGCTCTCTCAACACTCCGCATGGGGGTGAATATGGGAATCGTCACGGGTTTTGAAATGTCGATAGCCAATCTTCTCATGCGGCAAGTCCAACCCGCTCATTTGCAATGGGTGCATGGCGGAATCGAATCCTCTCTCGATGAGGGATTCCTGCGCGCCCAATACATTCAAAAATTCATACAAAATACCGAAATTTTATCACATTAGAGAGGAAACAGGTCGCTTCGAAATGTCCATTCAGGAAAAACTCTCCAAAATACAAATGATCCTTTCCGATGTCGACGGCGTTCTCACGGATGGGAGTCTGATTTTCGACGCCGCTGGCTCCGAAATCAAATCCTTCTCCGCGCGCGACGGACTTGGTACCCGAATCTGGCTCGACAAAGGCTACTTGTTTGGGTTCGTCACGCGTCGTGAGACGGAAGTCGTGCGACGCCGGGCGGCTGAGTTGAAAATTCACGCGTGCTATCAAGGTGCGGGGAAGAAAGTGGAACATCTCGAGCCGATTTGCGCGCAATTTCATCTCGAGCCGAGCCAAATCGCCTACCTTGGAGACGACCTGGTCGATTGGGAGTTCATGCGGCGCGTCGGCATTGCGGCGGCGCCTGCCGATGCCGTCCAGGAAATTAAGGAAATCGCGCACATCGTCACGCAAGTGCCTGGCGGGAAAGGCGTTGCGCGCGAAGTGATCGAAATGATTCTCAAAGCAAAGGGAGAGTGGAACGATTTTGGGTTTTGATACCTGAGAGAAATCTTCGCCCCGCCCGCCGTTGGAGCCTTGATACGCAGTCCCAACAGCGGACGGGATGTGAAAATCTGAACGCGAAGTTTAGGTTTGGGAGGAGACGCCCCGCTTCATCGCGCTTCGATAACGACCCACGGCAGCAATGCCGACGCCCAACATCAAAAGCACCCATGTGGATGGCTCCGGAATCGACGCCGAACTCCCGACCGTGAGATAGTAGCGCCCATCCGAAATCTGCGTGAAGTACCGCATGTCGGGATCGTTCGCCAAAATATTCTCAAAAGCGGTACCCAAAATGGAATCAAAACCCGTGAGCGTACCAGCGTCCACAAGCCCAATCGTGATCGCGTCACCCGTTGGAGCGTCCCCCGAGATGAGAATATTGATGATCGAATCAGCCCCCAGCGTCACGTCGCCGAGTGCCGTGAAAATCGCGTCAGTGTAGGTTTCGCCCGTATCCACAGTGAAATTCCACGTCGATCCGTCCCCGATCGAAAGATTTCCGTCGACATTTCCTGCGAGGGAGAACGTCATGTCGTTCGCGATTTCAAGCGACCCCTCGGAATCAATGGTCACGTCGTAGGGAATACTCCCACCTGCGGAGTTGGACAAGCGAAGCGTCCCCGTTCCAGTCGCTTTGGTATCGATAACGTAGCTTGTAGCCGACGCCAGGTCGTTGTCGAACGTAATGGTTTTCCCATCGGCAATGTCGAAACTCCCCGTCCAAGTTTTGGTAGTGGAGTCGTTTTGCAGCGAGACGATTTTGCCATCAGAGCCGCCGATAACTCCCGTCGTCGGGTCGATATCCATTGCAGAATAATACTCGCTCCCCGAAATGCGCATTCCGATACCCAAGCGCTTTTCGTCCGCGTCCGTCACGCTCGTGATCGCATAGTGATCTCCAGTCTGATCAGCAACGCGCACATCCATGAGGTAGTACCCCGACGAAAGTTCAACGCCGGTTGCCGTATTGACAACGCAATTATTGCTGTTGTAGCTGAGAAGTGTCTGCCAGGTTGCCCCCTCGAGAGGATTGCCATTGGCATCGCACTCCAAAACCCAAACGCCCTGCGTGTCGTCGTACTGACCCGAGAAATCGAGCGTCACATTCTCCGAGACGTAAATCGGTGTCGTGTACGACAACGCACTGTAGCTCGAGATGTACGCACCTGCTAAAGCAGAATCCGTGTTATTCGCGCACTGATCCATGTTGAAAGCATAGTTCTTGTTGATTACATAAAGCGCTTCCGAGGTCGGCGTGACTCTACCATTGAGGCTGGTCGCCCCAGTGTACATCGTGAGTTGCCACGGATTGCTCCCTGCCTTGGACGCCACACGCATGGTCGTATCCTCCGTCGCTTGAAGTGTCCCTTCGTAGGTGCCATTCCCGACAAGCAGCGTGCCGCCGCTCATCGAAACCGTTCCTGTGACGCTGGCTCGAGAAAGGTCGAGCGTCGTGTCCGCCGCCGTGACGAATTGGACAACCCCCTCTCCCATGATTTTTCCGTCGAAGACCCCACCTCCCACGATAGAAATCGTCGACCCTGCGGTTTGAGCATCAAACGTTCCGTGGAAGTAGGTGGCATTTGCGCCCATCTCGAACGGATTGTCAAAATCCTGATTCAACAGATTGGTAATCGTCACAACGCCAGTGTTCTTCGTGCGGACGGTTCCGTGACCCGAGAGAGAGGAAATGGAGGAGGCTGTGGTCTTGTCGTAGACAAGCGCGCCCATGGTTGAGACGGTGACCGCTCCCGTGCCGATTGCGCCAGACTCGCCGCCTTTGCCGACTTGGAGGGTGCCGTTTTCAATAACGGTGGTACCAGTATAGGTGTTGTTGCCAGAGAGGATTTGCGTCCCCGTTCCCCGTTTCGTGACGGCTCCCGTCCGTCCGTTCATTCCATTTTGAATAATGCCAGAGAACTCCGCCGTGTTGTTCTCAACGCCGTAGGTTGCGTTGTTGACGTTGTTTGCGACGCCAAGAATCAAAGCGCCGCGCTCTACCGTTCCCGCCCCCGTCAGAGAGTCGATTGTGATCGTCACTTGGTCCCATATGTTAAACTTTGCACCCCCCGCGACGTTGATGGAGCCTTGGTTGGCCGCCCAATTGATGTTGGTTCCCCACCCACCGTTGATGAAGACCCCCTCGCTAACATCGATCCAACCGCCAGCACTTTGGCTTACCGTGACGGTTCCATTATAACCATATCTGCTAAGGAGCGCCACGGAACCACTCCCCTTTTTGACGAGTGTGCCCGCTCCGTTTATCGTTGTCCGGTTGTCGAAAATTTGCGCCGAATTGTGGAAATAATGGTTTTCGCCCGCCGTACTTGTCCATTCGAGCGTTCCGCCGGATTCGATCGTGATCGTTCCGTTCATGTTGTCAAACGTGGGAGTGACCCCGTCCGCAATGGAAAGCGTTGCGCCGTCTCTAATCGTGACTTGCGCTACCTTAAAAATGGAAGAGCCTATTCCCATACCTGTAGTCGTCGCGGTTGCTGTCGTGTATTTTGGCGAATCCGCCGTATACTGCACCGTGCCGCTCGCAACGACAATCCCGCCCGCGCCCGTGATTTGGTTCGTGACCACGGTGGTCGTCCCGGTGCCATAATCGTACACGAACGACGCGCCGGAACTTACCTGAACGTCCACCTCGTTCGAGATAGCGGCGGCGCCATTGGTACCCGTCCCGATCGAAAGCGAGCCGCCCTCCACGATGATATCCGAGTTAAACGTCGTGCTACTCCCCGAGAGTGCCAGCGTACCGGCTCCCGTCTTATAGAAATCCTCGTTCGTCGCGAGCACCGTTGCCGCAGCAGCGACTGCACTCACTCCCGTTGGTGTGTGGGCTTTCACCAACGGATACGTACCGCTTGTACGAAACGCGTTGAACTCCGTCGAACTCCAAGCGTTTGTCGTGTCACTATCGTTCACGTAGAAGGAAGGTAACGCGCCGTCAGCTATCGAAACTCGCGAGAGGAGACTCTTACTCTCGAGCGTAACGGCGGCTCCGCTCCGCACCGAGAGCGAACCTGTCCAACTGCCTGTATTCCCTGGAAAAACGATGGACCCAGACTGAAGAACGACATTCCCCGCACCAGTGAGTGTCGTGCCAATTATGGGACTGTAGAACGGCGTGTTTAGAACGAGCGTCGCTCCTCCCGCAACAGAAATAGCCGTGTTTGCGCCCAACGATCCTGCGATTCCGTTGCCGATTTGAAGGGTTCCCGCTGAGATCGTGACGCTTCCTGTGGAGGTGAAACTCCCAGAGAAAATCTGCGTCCCGGTTCCGACTTTTACGAGCGAAACGGTATTTGTAATCGTTCCAGAAAATTCCGGCGCGGTGTAAACCGGGTTCCCGTCGGCGTCCACAGACTCGCTCCAGGTGGAGTTTGCCGCTCCGATGGTGAAGTTTTTCGCAACACTGGACGTAAGCGTACCAGCACCAACAAGCGAATCCACTTGCATAGCGGCACCATCCCACACATTGAGCGTCGCATCGTTTGCAATACGCAAGTCCGCCATGTTCTCAGTCCAATTTTGATGAGTGTACCCACCATTGCGTAGCGTGCCAGCTTGGATGTCGATAAGTGCGCCGTCCGATAAGGCGAATTTCACGCCGTACCCTGTCGTTGCGGACGAGTAATTTCCAGAAAGCATCGCAAGAGACCCCGTCCCGGTTTTGAGAAACGTTCCCGTCCCCGTGAATTGGATCGACTGATCCGCCGCATTAACGAGGGAGTTTGTCGCGGCATGGTTGTCCGTTATCGTGCTGTTGAAAGAAAGCGTACCATCAACCTGTATGGTGATACCCGTAGTCTGACCGGGAAGGACATTTTCCCCCATCGTCACGGTCACGTCGGGATTGATCGTGACGTTCTCCGCCCACGCAGGCGAAGTGTTCAGAGTCGTATTTGTAGAGTATACGACCTCACCCCGAGTGACGCTCGGACAAACTAGAACCAAGAAATATATATATATATATATATATATGCGAGCAAATCAACAATCGTTTCATAAATCACCTCTAAACGAGCTAGTACCTACCAATCTCACGCAACCGCGCCCCTGTCACGTGAGCGACCTCACACATTTTACTCCACATTTTATCTTTTGCAAGTCTTTTTTCCCAAAAAAATGGAGAATTTTGGGATTTTTTGGAAAAAATTTTCCCGCTGCGCCTGTTTACAATTACCGATCACACAGAAGAGCCTTCAAAAAAACCACGGAGATTCCTGCAAGAGGGTGTATTATGGGGGAGGGCGCCTCTTTTCTCCTTGAAACGTTCCTCTTGTTTTTTTCCGACATTATGGTATGATAGAGGGGTCAATATAAAATCGATACTATACGCATCGTCGTTTAAATCTCCCGTTTTGCGCGACGTTTTGCGAGCCGTGGTGCGCAAGCTCCAACGGCGGACGGAACGGGAAATTTCAACGCAAAGTATTATAAAACACGAAGATGTTGGAGAGAAAACATGCCCGCGAACTTAACGCCGATCTATTTGAAAGCGGAACAAGCCTATCGTCAGGCGACTTCTTTGGAAGAAGAACTGCGGTGCCTGCAAGTGATGCTTCAGGAGATTCCCAAACATAAGGGAACGGACCACCTTCAGGCGTCGCTAAAAGCGAAAATCGCCAAGGTGAAAAAGGAGATCGAAACGGAACGCTCCACCGGGAAAAAAGGTGGCGGAGGAGGAATTCGTATTCCGAGACAAGGAGCCGGTACAGTGATTATTCTCGGGGGACCAAACGCCGGGAAGAGCCAACTTTTGGCGTCCATGACGCGAGCCGCGCCCAAAATCGCTGCGCACCCGTTCACGACCCAACTGCCGCAGCCAGGGATGATGCCGTGGGAAGACGTCCTCGTCCAGATGATC
The DNA here is from genome assembly GCA_030527105.1 of Planctomycetia bacterium. Lineage (GTDB taxonomy): Bacteria > Planctomycetota > Planctomycetia > Pirellulales > Thermoguttaceae > RGIG3701. Next base: position 1,745 of record JAUNBK010000114.1, on the reverse strand, counting down.
GACACGCCGCCAATCACGTTGGATTATATTGAGTCAAACTCCTACGGACTCATCCGCAGTGCCGACCTCGCGCTCCTTGTTCTCGACCTCGGCGACGACGACGGCGTTGAGCTTTGCCTCAATGCGTGGACGAAACTCCAATCCACGCGCACCCGGCTCGGAACGTCCTCCTACCTGGACGAAGACGACATTGGTCTCTCCTACACCAAGGCATTTTTGGTTCCCAACAAGATCGATGCGCCCGACGCGACTGAGCGGCTTGAGATTTTCCACGAGCTTGCGGACTTCCACCTGGAGGAGTACCCCGTGAGCGCCCTTCATCTCACGGGTGTGGAGACGCTGCGCAACGCGATTTATCACTCGCTGGACGTGATTCGCGTCTACACGAAGCTCCCCACTTCCAAGACGCCAGACATGGACAGACCCTTCACGCTTCCCAACGGGAGCACGCTCCTCGATTTGGCGGGCTTGGTGCACAAGGATTACGCGCAGAACCTGAAGTACGCGCGCATTTGGGGGAGTGCCGTCCATGATGGGACGCCGATGAAAGGGGACTACATCCTGAACGACAAGGACATAGTGGAACTGCATTGCTGATGCGGGCAGCTTCTGGTTGAACGTGTCCACGTGGGGGAGAAACGCTTGCCGCCTTGCCCCTCCTCCGCGAGGCTTGAGCTAGGGGACGAGAATCGGGCGGAAGCCGGTACCACAGGAGTAAAACAGCGGGGGCTTGCTATCTCGCCACGCAGAACGGCAACTCTCTTCGTACTGCTCAAAACAGCCGCCACGATGCACCCGACCGGAACCGCTCTCAGGACCTGCCGGGTCGGTTGCGGAATCATTCGAATAGGGACCATGCCAATCGGCGCACCATTCCCACAGGTTGCCGTGCATGTCGTACAACCCCCACGGGTTCGGTTCCTTCTGAGCCACCGGGGATTCCGCGTCCGAATTGCCCCAGTGCCACCCCATGGAATTCAAGTCCCCGGCATACGCGCCTGTCGTGCCGGCTCGGCAAGCATATTCCCACTGAGCCTCCGTTGGAAATTGGACGTTCAGACCTTGAGCGCGCAGTTTTTGGCAAAACTCCTGACACTCGCTCCAGCTTATTTCCTTCATGGGAAAATTGGGGATGTAAAACTCTGCCTTTTTTTCAAAACTTTCGCTCATCACGCTCTTCCACATCGCGTGCGTCACTTCCGTTTCCAACATCCAGAAGCCCTTTGTGAGCGTCACATGGTGTTGGATCTCGTCGGCGTACCGCCCTTTTTCATCTGCCGGACTCCCCATAACAAAACTCCCCGCAGGGCACCACCGAAACGCGTACTCGACGCCGTTGATCGTCCTCACCATTCGTTCGCCTGCCGCGCGCCCTTCCGAAACGGGGGTGGGAGCGGTTGTTTGGGGTGTCTCGTGAGTCACATCAATCAAGCCGAAGCCTTCCCACCTCTTCGTTCGCCCGTCGGAGACGTACTTTTGATCCTCCTCGGAAAGATTTTCAAATGGGATTCTATATCGGCGATCCCCCTTGAGCAGAAAGACAAATTTCTCGTCCAGATCGTTCTGAGAATCCCAAGCTGCCTCGATCATCGCCACGCCCGTTTTCGATCTCCACGTCCGAAGCGTCCCCTCGGCAAAAGCCAATGTCGGGAGTGAGAGCAAGACCAACAACATTAATACCCTTTTCATCCGAAACTCCTCGTAAAACCATGTTTTCCATTATATACTCGTTCTCCTTTATCTAC
>JAUNBK010000205.1 GCA_030527105.1 Planctomycetia bacterium | reverse complement strand
CTCGCTTGATCGAATCCAGTTGGTTGACAAAACCTTCAAAAGTCTCAAGAAACGCGTTTATTTTACTTTCCAACTCACGACTGTTGTCTTCTGGGAGGTGCCGGGACAGAAACATTCGAAAACGTTCCACCAAAGGGTTCCCGTTCGCCTGAGGATGCGACAGAACGAATCGAAGATATTCGGCAGACTCCTCCTGATTTTGCCGCACGTCTACCCCGTATTGGAATAGTTCGTTCCTTAGGTTGTATCGCAAAAATTTCAGAATCGCCAGCAAAACGGTATGACATCGCAGCAATTCGCCTCGTTCGAAAAAATGCTTTTCGAGAATCTGATTGACATGTTCAAACCCGGAATAATGATTCAAAATCGCGATCGCTTCGTCCGTTTCATGTTTGATGAGTGTCTTCACGATAACCTGAAAAACACGCCATGGTATCCCGTCCAGCAACGCTTCCCGCTCTTCCACCGACAGCGTACAGCCCGGCAGGTTTGGGTTCCTGTAAATGGTGTCTTGCGAGAACGCAATGTCGCGATATTTCGGATCGAACCCATTGAGAACCTTCTCGCGCAAGCGATCCAGCCCTTCACGCCCGATTTTCTGAATCGTTCGTTCAATCCCCGACGAGACGGCCGTTAGAGGAATGGGAACGTTGAGCCGGCTTCCCAACTGCCTGGCTTGCTGGTCAATATATTCCTTTCGCTGTGGACTTTCCGTCAAGAGAGAGTCGCACATATCCGCCTTGGCAAGGATTCCGAGCATGTTCAGGGAGCTGCCGCCGGAATTCTGCTGAAATTGGGAAAGAAACTCGGCATCCGTATCCCGCACGTTGGAACCGGTCAAATAAATGACGGCATCCGCCTGACTCGATAACGCCTGAGTTTCCGCATCGTGACGTTTTCGCAGCGATTCGCTCATCTGAAAGAACTCAGCCGTCACGTTTTGATGCCCCATTCCATCGTCACCAACGACCGCTCCCGTTCCTGGTGTGTCGACGAGCTGCACCTGTTCCAGCTTCGGATTGTCGAGAAAAAACTCCAAATGTTTGATGCCAGCCGCACGACGAAGGACTTCGATCGTGTTCCCCTGAAGAGAATCGAGAAAGGCCTGGTCTTCCCACGTTTGCGTCCCATTATCCCACACGCATTTGACCGGTTTGTTCGGGTCGGGCGATTTCCCGAATCGAAAATAGTTGATTGTCGCCGTGGTTTCCGTCACGCCGACGAGCGCCAAATCCTGCCCGAGAAAAGCGTTGAGAAAACTGCTTTTTCCCGCTTTGACTCGTCCCGCAACCGCCAAAACGCACGGTTCATCCAACCGTTTTCGCATCGTTTGCAGCGACAGAAAATATTTATTCCTCCACGGTGAATTATCGATAAACTCCAGTAACTTGTCCAGAGCCTCAACAATGGATTCTTTTAATGATGACATATAATCTCCCTTTATTCTTCCTCTTCTTCCCTTTGTACCCCCACTTTTTTTCTCGACGACATTTCCTTTCACTTGCCCACTAAATGTCGTATTTGGTTGGCTTTGGAGGGTGGCTGCAAATTCAGACCCATTTCTGGATTGTCGTCAACCGTATCGGTCGTGTCGGCAACGTTTTCAAAAAGATCCATATCCGTATGGGAGACCTCAGGGTGCCAAACCTCTGCCTCGAAATCGTCCACAAGCGAATCTTGCATTTCTGATTCAGTGAGATCGAAGTTGCACATAAAATCGTCCATTTTGTAGTTCCTTTTGGGGTTCTTCTTTTGTGAATTTCCGGGTGGCAGGTCAAAAGCGAGTATCGTCATTTAAGGAGTCATGAGAAAGCTCATATTGCCTTCGGAACACCTGCCTGCTAATTCATTCCTGATTGATTTAAGGCTTCGATGGCATTTGCATTTCCCTGTTCAGCGGCTTTGCGATACCACTTCACCGCCTCC
>JAUNBK010000113.1:3964-11239 GCA_030527105.1 Planctomycetia bacterium | reverse complement strand
CGCAAGCTCCAACGGCGGACGGAACGGGAAATTTCAACGCGAAGTATTATAATAACCTGTATTCAGCGACTACAGATTCGACCAACAAATGGCAGAAACGTTCTGCTATTTGTTAAGTGGTTGAAATTCCAACTTACAGTTTTCATTATACAGCAACAAAAAGCGTTGTCAAGGGAAAATGGAGGGATTTGAAAGGATTTTTCTCGATTTTTTGGAAAATTTCAACGATTTTGAGCAGAAATTGCTGGGAACCCGAATCAAAAACGTCGCAGCAACGTGCGAAAATGCGAGATCATAAACATGTTTTCCGCTTAAAATAATTCCTGAATATGTGTTCTTAATGAATTTTGCCAAGTCCCTGCATTTCGCCTATTTGCGCAACATTAATTTGCAGACCCCCTCAAAGCTGGAGTGCGTTTCTGGCACGGAACGCGTTAAAGTTCCCCGGAGCGTACGTTCTGGCTCAATCGTCAATTTTTCTCCACAAAGGAGCGTTTCTACAATCGTTTTGACCCGCATTTTTTTCTTTTTATTGGTGTGAGATTGTAGAAAGTTGGCTTGTTAAAATTTCGTTCGATACCCGATACCGTTGGCAGCATGATAAATTGTTTCCTTTCGACGGTTTTATGGAGGTTGCGAAAATGAGTGAAAACGTGAAGGACGCCGATGTGTTGCAGGAACTCTCGGAGCGTCACGACGAAGTGATGGCGAAGCTCGATGCGTTGGAAGAGAAAATACAAAACGTTTTGAACGACTACTTCGGAAAGGTGAGCGCCAGTTTAGAGCAACTCCAAGACATCGACGTTTCTAACGATTCACTCCCGAGTGGCGCAGCCTACACGGCAGATTCTCTTTTGGAACAAAATTCATGAAGCGGAGAAACGATCTTGCACTTGCGCATTGTCCCATTCATGGATACATCGCTTTCGTCTCCTCCAAGGCGAAGGACGGGGGGGATGTGTATTGTGAGCAGGATTTGATCGACCACCCGTGGGTTCAGCGTTTGCGCCAAATCCATCAGCTTCAGACGGCATGGTTCGTTTTTCCCTCGGCAGAACACTCGCGTTTTCAGCATGTTTTGGGAGTGATGCATCTTGCGAGCCGAGCCGTGGCGGCGTTGTATGAGAGCTTGAAAGAAGCGTGCCCCGACTTGCCGAGCCGAGGGTATGTTGAGTCTCTGCTTCGCATTTCCGCGCTTTTGCACGACGTGGGACACGGTCCGTTTGGGCACTTTTTCGACGAGCATTTCCTCTCGCAATACCACCTCACCCACGAGACACTCGGTGCGGAAATCATTCGGCGCGAGCTTGGTTCCATCATCCGTGGCATTCGGCGCAACCCAAATTCGGAGCTTTCTTCTTCTGAGACGCTTGCCCCAGAACACGTTGCGTTTTTGATTGTTCGTCCGAAGAAATCATTGCCTGGGTCGGATTCTGAGGCGAATTTCCCACGCTGGTTGTTCCTCTTGCGCGCCTTATTTTGTGGGATTTATACGATCGACAACATGGATTTTGTCCTCCGCGACGCCTACATGTCGGGCTTCAACACTCGAGTCGCGGACATTGAGCGACTGTTCCACTACTCTTTTTTCACGCCGCAGGGGCTAACGATTGATGAACGGGGTCTTTCGTCTCTCGTCTATTTTCTTTCCGTCCGAGGGGAGCTTTTTCGCACGATTTATTTTCATCGAACCGTCCGCGCGGTCGACATTTCGCTTGAGGATCTGTTTCGCGAAAGTCGTGATTATTTTTTGCCGGGGAATCCGCTTGAGCACCTCGAGGCGTATCGCGATTTCACGGAATGGAGCCTTATTATTCGCACAACGCAGGAGTGGGCGCGCAGCGACGACGCGACGCTTCGAGCGTTGAGTGAGCGCTGGCGGAGCGTTTCGAATAGGCGCTTGCCGTGGCGCACCGCGACGGAACGGACGCTCTTTTATGAGTCCGCGCAGGAGGAGAAGCGGAGCATTTTTGCCAATCGTGAGTTTTTCGCCCAACAATTTCGTGCTGCGCTGCCGTCGGAACTTGCCGAGATTCCGTTGAGATTCGACCTTGCGCGCCACACGTATCGTCCCGGGTCCAGCGCGCCGGCAGACAATTTGAATTTCGTCATGGAGACGAAAACGGGATTTTGCCGCGCGATTTCGAGCGAGGAAATTGTGCGTCGCCTTCCGTATATCAGCTATATTTGCCGCGTTTATGCTCAAGATTCGGCACACGACGCGATTTTGAGCAAGACGATGGATATTCTTTTAGAGGGCACGCCGCGCGACGACGCGACAAACGTATAGTTTCGCGAGATGATCGGATAGGGCAGGGCAGACAAGAAACCGATTCTTGCGTTCGAGGTTCTCCAGACGGGTGGGAAAATCCCTCGGCACTTCGTCCGAATGTGTCAATTTTATAAACACCAGTGCTTATAAAATTGACACAACAGTAGCGAGCATATCCAAAAACTTTTGTGATACGCTGCCGCGCTCGCGAACGCCGAAAGGGTAGCGAGGTGTGCGGGAGACGAAAAATGGGTACCCCCCAATTTGAAGGCGCCCGCGCTGTGGGTCTCTTTCCAAGGCTCCTTTAGCGGCGTTTTTCGACCCGGGACTTCATGCCTTTGAGGACGAAGCCGTCTTTCATAGTGAAGTCTTGCGAGCCGAAATTCGTCGTCACGACAACGCCATTGGCGAATTCCGTCTGCTGAACGGTGCGATCCGGGACGAGAATCCGATGGTTCGTCATTTCCTCGTATCCCGTCAGTCGCGAAACGGGCTGCGCCACACGATAGCTCTCGACGAAACGCTCTTTCGAACGCTCCCACACATCGGGCGTGAACAAAAACATAGGCGGCACGCCATAAAGCGCATTGAAAAGGTCGCGCTTGTCCCAGAGCGAAGGGATTTTGTTGTTATAATCGCCCCAATACCAATACGACACGGTGCAATCGTGGTACACCAACTCCCAGAGCGGTAGGCGATACTTCTCGCCCAGTTGGAATTTCGCGACGCGTTCGGGCGCTTCGTCCCAAATTTGCGTCAGATTGCGTCCTGAATCCGGCACGCGATAGGGTCCGAGACTCATCATTCCCTCGAAAAAGTCGCAATAGGGGACGGACGCATCGTGCCCCGTCTCGCAGCCGCAAACGAGGTTGAATTCCTTGCCGAGAAGTTCGAGCAGCTTCATCTTCCAAAATTTGCTCTCCGAACGCGTCATTGGATGGTCGGGATGATAGCACTCGCGCCACGGCGAGGCGGTGGTGGTGTCGATGAATCGCGCTTTGAACGGCTTTTCCTTGAGTTCCTTCGAGATTCGTTCAACCGCGTAGGGCGGCGCCTGCCGATCGCAAAGGACACCACACGGGATGCGCGGCTTCGTCTTGTCTTTGTGCGCCACTTCCCAACCACGGCGCCAGTTGCCGTTGGCGTCGAGCATGAGGTCGTGAGGCCACGCCGAGGACGTCCAATCGCCATGAATTCCGTTTAGGTTCGGGAACTGCGCCGGATCCATGGCGTCCTGATAAATATCGTATCGACTCGTCAGGACATTGGGCATTTCGTTCATCGTTTTGAGTTCCTCAGCCGATCCGCCTGCGCTTGCGAGGATGCGCTTGATGCCGAGAGACTGCATTTCTCGATATCGTTCGACTTTGTTCGGACCGAAGTACCAAACGTTGACGGCTCCAATGAGTTTGTCGATTCCGTCCTTGAGTGCTGGATTTCGGCGCACCTTCTCACGAAAAGTGACGCACAGACCGGTTTCCTTCGCGTAGTTTCGATATCGTTTCGCCATCGCGACGTGTCCACCCTCGGCAAAAAAGACGTAGCGGACGCAGCGATCGTAGCCGAATTTCCCCATCTGCGCCTCCCACTGCGGCGCGAGACACAACAAGTGCTTGTCGGAATCCTTCCGCAGGAGCACGCCAGCATCGTCGGGCGTCTCGAAAATCATCATGAACGCGCTCTTGCCAACGACGGAGCCGTCTTTTTGCGTCGCTTCTTCCATTTGTCCCGCAAACGCCATACACAATCCGTGCCCGCCGTAGAAATAGGTGTATCCAATGCCCGGATTCTCCTCCGAAGCAGGGTAGGAGATTCCCTCGTTGAGCGGCATGACGATTCGATCGTTTTCCTCCGCGCAAAATGGGGCAGGGTAGGCGAGCTTTCCTCCAAGCAACGCCTGCGGCTCCGCATGAACCCGAACGACCATCTCGGGCACGTCCTTCTCCAACGCGATTTTCACCTCGAACTCCATCATGGATGCGCCATAAATGCAGTGGCACACGATCCCGTCTGCGGTTTCTCTCGCACTCAACACGTAGGTGGAACCGAGGCCATCCTGCCGCCATGTGCGATTCGTCCGTTTGTCGCGCACCTCAAACGAGGCGTTTTGAGGGCAAAAAGAGAGCGTGAGCCACTCGTTTTCGCGCGTGAGCGTTCGTGAATCGGAGAGGAACTCGAGCTTCTCCACACGCGTGAGTACATAGTCCTGGAATTGGATTTTGCAAGCCCCACTCCCCATCACGCGCGGCACGATGTGTGTCGCCTCTGGCGGAATGATGAATTTGGTTTTGTAGGTGCGAAAATCGCTATCGCCCGTCGCGAGGTGCACTCCGCCGTAGCTCCACGAGAGCGCCTCGGAACCTTTGTAGAGAACGACGCTGAGCGTCCCGCCGCTTCCTGTGGAACGTGCGTCGCAAGAAAGTTCGAACACCTCGCCTTTCTCGACCGGGATGCGCGTCCCTGTCGCACAGCAGTCGGCACCTTCCTTCTGCTCCAGAGAAAACGTGGCATCGTCGATTCGTTCCAGCGTCGCCCCTCCCGACCGCGACCAGACGGAGAAGGAATTTTGAGGGATCGCCTCCTGCGCCACCGCCGCTGCGGATAAAAACAGGAGGGACAACACAACAATTGGGAATGGTTTCTTCATTTTTGGCTCCATAAAAGGATTTTTGTACCCGTTCTCCTTTAAAATTCCCGTCTTGCGTGACGTTTTGCGAGCCGTGGTGCGTAGCTCCGACGGCAGACGGCGCGGGAATTTTCAACGCAAAGTGTTACACAATACTTCTCGTTGAAAGAAGACCTCATTCTAACAAACGGAAGACGGTAAAACAAGGGGGAGTACCTCGGGAGTCTTCAAAACTCAAAACTTCAAAACGGTGCTCACCAAAAGTTTGCGCGCCAGTGGGTGAGCCGTTGAATCCTGAAGGCTTCCCAAGAAAGGGAGGGGGAAGGAGATTGAGAACCCGAAAAAAGTCGGCGTTCAGATTCTCCTTTTCCCAAATAGCGTTTCTTCCCAAATAGCCTTGTCCCGAGGAAGGTGGAAATTCAAATTTCTCACCACGCAAGCTCGGCGTCGAGGGGATAATGGTCGGAGGGATAAATCTCTCCCTTGTCGCGCAGAATGTTTGCCGAGAGCGTTTTTAAGCCGGGCGTGGCGAAAACATAATCGATCTTCTCGCGGTATTTCGAGGTGCCAAAATTGTGGAATGTCTGCACGTCCGTCTCGTCGGGGTGGACGGCGCGGAAAGTGTCGAAAAACGGTACGGAGGATCGGACGGACTCGTCGCCAATTTTCACCTCCTCGCCGCGCAAATATCGTATGGCGACGGACGATTCGCCGCAGTTGAAGTCACCCGTGAGAAGAACGGGGGCGGGGTCGTTTCGATCCGCAATAAAGCGCGCGATTTGGATTGCCGAGAGGCGGCGCGCTTTCTCGCTCACGTGGTCGAAGTGCGTGTTGAAAAAGTAGATCGTTTTCCCGGTGCGCACATTTTCTCCCTCGGCATTCTGGGCGATTTCGTAGAATTTCCCCCACACGACCGTTCGCGGACACGCATTTTCCCACGTGATGGAGGCGGGGACGTCGGGCGTGTCGGAGAGCCAGAAGCAGCCCTGCGCTTCCGCGTCTGGCTCCCAGCGATCTTTGCGATAAAGGATGGGGGTCGATTCCCCCTCCGTGGCGCTGCGTGATCGGGAACGCACGATCACGCCGTACTCTGGCAGAAGCGCTTGAATATCCTTCACCTGGTTGAGGTTGGGGAGCGGAGTGAGGATCGCTTCCTGAATGCCGACAAAGTCGTAATTTCCGCGCCGAATCATCTCGGCAACCAAACCCTTGCGGTGTTTCCACTCGGTGGGTTTGCCAACTTCGCCAAAACTTAAGCGGATGTTGAAGGTCATCACGCGCAGCGTTTCGCGCGATTTCTCATCGGCATGTGCAACGAACGCGCCGCACAATGTTGACAGACCCACCAATAACGTTAAAACGGATTTGAGCATCTTTTTCTCCCGAATCTGTGAAAATTTGCCAGACAACACGTCATTTTACCTGAGAATCTCCGTAACGTCAAGGAGTTGGTGCCAAAATGGGGAAAAGAAAGGAAAATTATAAGTTTTGCAAAGAATTTGGGAAAAATCTCGCCTTTTTTGCAAATTCTTGCGTATTGTTTCTTGACTTCTCGCTGATTTGGTGTAAAATCTTAGTTGGTGATTGTCGTTCGGAAGTCGTTGTGTGCCGTCCGACGGATGCCGAAGGGTGTTTTTTGTTAAAAAAGGGGATTTTCATGAATAACCTGTTTCGTTTATGCGTCTGTCTCTGTTGCCTCGCGGCGTGGGACTCCTTGTGTGCTGCGGATTATACGCTTACGGGTGTGAACACGTGGAACGGTTCCAATACCTACACGAATGCCGACAACCTCACTCTGTCGGATGGCACGACTATCAATGTCACCTCGAACACTGCCTCCTCTGGTAGGAATGGTACGGACTATTACGGGAACATCTACATCGCAGGAAACACCTCCGCAACGATTGTAACCAATGGGAGTCAGTCGACCATCCTCAATGGCAACCTCACGGGATCTGGCACGCTTGTGAAGGACGGGGGGGCGCAGCTTCATCTTGACGGCGACAATACTGCGTTTGCTGGCACGATCCGTGTCACCAACAGTTGGTTGTCGATTTACGATTCTGACGCGACCAGCGCGTTGGCGACCTATGAAATCAACAGTGGTATGGTTTTTGCGTACTCTACAAGTGAGGTTTCACTCGGGATGCTCACTGGGGCGGGAACTGTGCGCCCCGGGGAACAGCTCACGCCGAACTCGCTGACGCTCAAAGTTGGCGGCGCGGATCTCTCGGGGACTTTTTCTGGCAAACTGCTCGACTACAGGACGACTGGTGGCGGTGTACTTAAAGCACTCTCGCTTGAAAAAGTCGGGACTGGAACGTGGATACTGAACACCCAGGCACTGAGCACTGGTGAATTGGCTCCCAGCGGCACC
>JAUNBK010000113.1:0-3864 GCA_030527105.1 Planctomycetia bacterium | reverse complement strand
CAACCTGAGCGGGACTGGCAGCGGGAATATCGCTCTCTCAGGTACGTTCACCAACACTGGTACGACGACGATAAATCTCGCAACGAGTCGGCAGATAGTTTTCAGCGGGAATATTTCTGGCTCAGGAACGTTGGATTTCTGCGGGTTAGGCGGCGCTGCAACTCAGGCTCGGTTTGAGAAGGGGAGCTTCGAGAATTTTAATGGTGAAATTAAGATTTCAGGGGCTGTCTACGTCGGCTTATTCGGCGCAAACTCGGATCTTTCTAACGTGACAGCTTCCTCGACGAACGGCAGCATTTTCCTCGTGGGGGATGATACCTCCAGCACGTTTCAACTTGGCAGCGTCTCTTTCACGAACTCAACGGCGGAAATCAGACCAGGAGGGTCGAGCACCGCTTTGACTACGCTACAGATCGGCGATTTGGGCAATAATGATGTATTCGCTTCGAAATTCAATGACTACGGCAACAAACAGCTTGCCGTTGAGAAAGTTGGCACCGGCACGCTCACAATATCTGGGAGCGAGCACACCTTCACTGGCGGTTTGAGTGTGACGGCGGGGAAAGTCGTCGTGTCGGGCGAAATCAAGACTTCGGAAGTGACGGTCGGCACGGCTGGGACGCTTGAAGTCACTGGCACCGTTAAAACCGTTAAAAACAGTGGGTTGCTTATCTCCTCTGGTGTGAGTTCGGTTGTCGACTCGCTCGAGGTGACGTCCACTGGGCGACTGCTCGTCACGGATGGTACAGTCTCTACGCCGCTCCTTGTTAGAACCGATTTAGATTATGGTGACCTCTTCAGCGTTGAATTCGATTTTGAAGACTACACGGAGTATGATGGCGAGGAAATCGTTTTTCTCGAGACGGTGGAGACTGTGGCGGATATGCTCACGGTGGAATTCTCCGGTTCCGGGACGGGTTGGCAATACTCCACGCGTTCCCTCGATGGAAGCGTTCTCCACATTGCGACTCTTGGAGGAGGCGGTGCCGATGTGCCCGAGCCTTCGACTTGGGTGCTGTTGCTCTCTTCGCTCGTGGCTGGGGCGTTTGGCAGAAGGGTTCTTTACTCAAAAAATGGGGGAAAACAATGTATTTGAACCGAAAAGGTTTTACGCTCGTCGAGTTGCTCGTCGTCATTGCGATCATTGGTTTGTTGGTGGGCTTGCTGCTCCCTGCCGTTCAGAACGTGCGCGAATCGGCTCGTCGGCTCCAATGCACCAACAACCTTAAGAATGTCGGGCTTGCGTGTCATAGTTACGTGGCGCAGATGAAATGCTATCCACCCGCCAACGGCGCGGAGAAGGACTACGGAAGCGGGCTGGGCAACAGAGCGTACGGGCTATTTGTCTATTTGCTGCCGTACATGGAGCAGGACGCGCTCTATCAGATGATTGATTTTGAAGTGAGTCCGTGCTCTTTGTACAATAAGAGTCCCCGACCCGCGCAGCTCACCACGGTCGTGCCGGCGTATATTTGCCCCTCGTACGCGCGAGCGTGGACCTGCACCGAGGAGGTGAGCTACAAATACGGAGCACTCACCACGTATAACGGTGTCGGTGGTGCTGTGAGGAAATCGACCGAGAATGGGTTGTACAAGCTCTCGAAGCAGATCAGTTCCGGGTACGGAGACCTCCCCACCAATGGTATGTTCTGCTGGAGCAACACGGGAAAAGGAGTGAAGGCAGAAATTCCTGACGGAGCGAGCAACACCTTCATGGTCGGAGAATTCACGCAGCGCGACTCAAACGACACTTCCGAAGCAGGCAATGTCCGACCTTGGATCGTTGGCGACAACGAGGGAAAAGGAATGTATTCCTACAAAGTGATGACCTACTCCCTCAACGCTCAGGTCGAACGATACTCTGGCGGTGTGCCGTTCAATTATCTCGCTTTCGGGAGCCACCACCCCACTGGTGGGAGTTTCCTTCGGGCGGACGGAAGTGCGGATTTTTATTCGGATCGAATTAGCCTTGTCGTCTTGAAGAACCTCTCGACGCGCAATGGCAAGGAGTCCGACCTCGACACAGACAAAGAAGACTAGCGCGCATGAAAGTATCTTTGACGCTTGAGCACACGGACGCCTCGACACAAGCCCGTGCGGGAATTCTCTCCACCCCGCACGGGGAGGCGTTGACGCCCGCCTTTATGCCCGTGGGAACCGTTGGCGCCGTGAAAGGAATTGAGGTCGGGCTGCTCGAAAAAACCGGCGCGAAAATCATTCTGGGGAACACGTACCATCTCGCGCTCCGTCCTGGAGAGGAGTTGGTGCAAAAGTTGGGTGGTCTGCACAAATTTATCGGGTGGAACGGACCGATTCTCACGGACAGCGGAGGGTTTCAAGTCTTTTCTCTTGCCCAAAGACGAAAAATCACAGAAGAGGGGGCGATTTTCCAATCCCACATTGATGGTAGGAAAATCATGCTCTCGCCCGAGCGATCCATGGAGATTCAACTCGCACTGGGGAGCGATATTGCCATGGCGTTTGACCATGTCGTTGCGCTCCCGAACGAGGAGGACGTGATTTACGACGCAATGCAGCGTTCCGTGAGATGGGCGGTTCGTTGCCGCGACTTCGTGGTGGAGTCGGGGCAATCGCTTTTTGGTATCGTTCAGGGTGGTTTGAATCGTGCGTATCGTATCGAGTGTGCGCAGCGTCTTGTGGAACTCGACCTGCCCGGATACGCCATTGGAGGATTGAGCGTTGGGGAGCCTCCCGAATTAATGTATGAGACTTTGGACTACACCACTCCCGAGTTGCCGCGCGAGAAGCCGAGGTATCTCATGGGGGTTGGGACTCCGTGGGATTTGTTGGAGGGGATTGCGCGCGGCGTTGATATGTTCGATTGCGTCATGCCGACGCGAAATGGGCGAAATGCAATGGCTTTCTCCGACGAGGGCAAAATCCGCCTCAGAAATCAGATTTATCGCGACGACGAGCGACCGTTGGAGGAAGGGTGCCCCTGTCCTGCGTGTCAACGGAGTCGCGCGTACCTCCGCCATCTTTTTATCGCGGGGGAAATGCTCGGACCGATTTTAGTTTCGATACACAATGTCACTTATTATGAACGATTAATGGCACGCGCACGCGCCGCGATTTTGGAGGATCGTTTCGCGCAATTTCTCCAAGAGCGCAAAGAGGGTTGGTTCGCAAACGGCGTGAAATAACGACTTTTTCAAAACGGGGAGAGGAAATGCGAGAAGATGCCGATTCGGATTTGAGGGAGCAGCAAGACACCGAAGCGTTTTCCTTGTGGGCTGCCCTGAAAGTGACGTGTCTCTGCCAGGCGCTGGGAGTCTCCTTTTTTTCGTTGGTGCTTGATGGCGGGAAGTTGCTGCGGCTATTCTACCTCGGAATCCTCGCGCAGTGGGTCTTCCTCTTTCTTTGGGCGACGAGAAAAATCCTTTTTAGAATGATGCGACGAGAAGAGATTCCCACCGCTTTTGATCGTTGGCTCGCCAAGTACGGAACGTTCTTTTTCTTTTTGCTTGCGTATGCAATATTTATGTTTGCGACATCCAACCGCTGATCAAATGAATTGGATTCTCGCCTTGAGTCCATCGTTGGAGCGCACGGCGACGGAGTTCGTCTTGTGGGAGGATTGGTTTTTTACTTTTTTCGCAAAATTCCTTCATTTTTCTGCTGCTTTCTTGTTGACAATTGCCAAAGAGCGGCTATTATAATACTTCGCGTTGAAATTTCCGGTTCCGTCCGCCGTCGGAGCTTGCGCACCACGGCTCGCAAAGCATCACGCAAAATAGGAATTTTAAAGGAGAACGAGTATATAATACTTCGCGTTGAAATTTCCCGTTCCGTCCGCCGTTGGAGCTTGCGCACCACGGCTCGCAAAGCGTTGCGTAAAACGGG
>JAUNBK010000204.1 GCA_030527105.1 Planctomycetia bacterium | reverse complement strand
ATACAGCCTTTGTTTTAGGGCGTCAACGCCACCTGATTCCCACGTTTGAAAATGGCTGCGGACGGTTTTTTCATCCATCATCAGAGCCTCCGCCACGTCGCCGACAGACCAGCCACACCCGAGCAGAAAAACGGCTTTGATTCTGTCCGCCAGCCATTTTTCCTTCGCTTTTTTGTGCGCGTGGCGCAATTCGTTCAAATTTTTTTCTGTTAATCGATAATTTTCCATCTTCCAGCCTTGACTCCATTCGCAACGTGTGCTATACTGATCTTATCGTCAAAAAATCCGTGTGACTTTTGCGGGAATTTTATAGGAGAAGGAGTATATAATACTTCGCGTTGAAATTTCCGGTACCGTCCGCCGTTGGAGCTACGCACCACGGCTCGCAAAACGTTGAGAAAAACGGAATTTTAAAGGAGAACGAGTATAGAAGTACCAAGGCGTTATGATTATGTTTGGGAGGAAATGCAGAAAAGGATGAAAAGCAAAAGATGCTCTTCGTACTGTGTTACAACAAAATGTGGCGACATTGCGAAGACTCTGATGAGTTCGGCTATTACAAGCATCAATCGTGCGATAAGGCAACTTTCTGGTCGCAATGAAGAATTACGCGATCTGCAGTCAAATGCACCTTGGGAAGTTTCGTCAATTAGGTGGGTATTTGAGAGGAACAAAGTTAGGGATGAGAGGCTGCTGATAGGTCTGACAACAAAAATGCTAAACGACAATAAAGAGCGTCTACGGAACGTTTTAGATCGTTGTGGAACGTCCGTGATAATTAGTAACAGGAGGTAATTATGAATAACACAAGACTATTTGTAAAAAGAGTCGCAATATTGGCGTTATTATTCATCTATTGTGTGAATAATGTTTTCGCGGAAAGCGGTTTGGATATTTTCCAAGCTGTCGACGATCGAGTGCGCGTATTGGAGTGCCCGAGCGACGAAACGTTGAAAAAGTTTGCCGAGGATCCGAAAAATTCGAAAATCCAGCACGTGATAATCCATTCGGGCTTTCGCGTCTCGGACGTAGGGCTTGAATCGCTTGCGAAGATGAATATCGTTTCACTTTCGATGGATCGAGCTCCGAGCTGGAGCGCAAGGCTCGGAAAGGAAGAAATGTTTTCAGGGGTTGCTTTTAAAAAGTTCACATCCCTACGCTATTTGGGCATTGCCGTGGACAGTTTTTCGGACGAAGGAGTCGCTGCGATCGCCCAGATACCGACTTTGGAAACGTTGGTTATGGAGGATGCCGGGATTACTCAAGAGCAATTTGCTTTGCTAATGACGATGAAGCAGTTGCGCTCTTTCACACTCCATGAGCAGGGCTTCAATGACGAGTGGATTACCAGCCAGAATCTGGAGAATTTAAGCAGTCTGGAGGTTTTGGATCTCGAAGGAGGCAGCATACGTGAAGGTGTGTTTGAAGCGGTGTCGCGCCTCCCGAACCTGAAATCTTTGCGCTTAAAGACCGGCTTGGCACCCAGAACTTTATTTGATATACCGTTTATTAATCCAGAAATTGTTGACAAAATAACCAAAGAGTGCAGTTGGAATTGGGCTGTCGTGACCCGTCACATGCGGAATTTGGAGCATTTGGAGTCGTTGTCGCTCGATGGCTGTATCGTTGCGCCAGAGCAGTGGGAATTCCCTCCCAATTTCACCCGCCTTAAGCGTCTGACAATTATCGACGTGAACGCGGCTCCACTTCTTTCTAATTCGGACAAAAATTCATGCAGTGACGCTCTTTTCTTGGAGGCTTACGAACACATCCCCAACTTGGAGTACTTGGAAGGTTTCATCAGCGGGGAGATTCTCACGAAGTTTTTGGAACGAAATCCGACCATGGAACTTGGGGCCCTGGCGGGAAGGGAACTCGGTTATGTCCTCTCCGACGCGTGGGACGCTGCCCACGACTATGAAGACGCTGCGGATGGTGAAGGGTATGCCGAG
>JAUNBK010000112.1 GCA_030527105.1 Planctomycetia bacterium | reverse complement strand
ATTCGATTCGAAATCCCGTCAATATCGTGGAGTTACTCACCCCACCTATTAGTATATGGTGGGGGGTAACACTCCAAAGTGCTGGATTCTTGGTTTTTTCACCTTTTGACACACCGATTCCGAACTTCATCAAACAAACGACCCAACCAAAAGGGAACAGTCCGCCCCCGTACCCTCTGCCGACGCGCGCCGCCCAACGGCTCCACTCGCGCCGCGACCTGCTCATAAAAAATCGCTCACGATCGTCGTTGATTTTCTTTTGTCGCTTCGCTTCCAAAAGAAAATCCCCTCCTCACTACGATTTTCTATCTCGCGACGGTCTCTCTGCTCGTTCTCGCCTCCTTAAGGGCGAGCGGCGGGCGACGGCGACGGGAAGGGGGCTAGCGCGTATCCCTTTCGCGCAATGACGCCCTTACTCATCATTCTCACGTACTTTTCGCCCCCCAATCACACGTTCATTGAGCCAAAAAGTCCGCATACAGACGAACTCCGCAGCATTCGATTCGAAATCCCGTCAATATCGTGGAGTTACTCACCCCACCTATTAGTATTGGCGCATAATATTTTCCCTCGCCCTCTTGACAAAAGGGAGTTTTTGCTCTACACTTATAGTTGCGCGCGTGGCTGAACGTTTTCACGAAAGAGAGATGAGCCGAGGTGCGTCACTTCAACGGCAGACGGAAGCGAAAACTTCAACGCGAACTTTCATAAGACGTTGGATAAAAGCTGAGTATATGGGTATAAAGGAGAGTGCTTAATGTCCATTCCGGAAATTCGTATTTGTATGGGAAGCTCCTGCTTTTCGAGGGGGAATGCTAAAAATATAGAGATCGTCGAGAAATTCCTCGAAGCTCATGGGCTGAAGGACGAAGTCGACGTCTCCCTCTGCGGGGGATTGTGCGAGGGTCTTTGCGCCGAGGGACCGAACGTCGTTATCAATGGCAAGGTCTATAATCGCGTCGATTCTGGAGTTATGCTCGATCTCCTCTCTCAGTTGTTCGAAAAAGGAGGCGGGTGATGGAACGTTTAGCGCCTGTCTATACCGTTGCGGCTCAGTGTCAAGACTGCTACAAATGCGTGCGCCACTGCCCGAGCAAGGCGATTCGAATCGTGAATGCGAGCGCCCAAATCATACCCGAGCTTTGTGTCGCGTGCGGAGAGTGCATCCGCGTCTGCCCCTCGCATGCGAAAAAGCTCCGTTCCGACTCCGGTCGTCTCCAACAAATGATCGCCTCGGGAGAGCGCGTTTATGCCTCCATTGCGCCGAGTTTTCCCGGTTGGTTTCGTGGCATTTCGATTGGTCGCCTTGCCGAGGCGCTTCTGGAGTATGGATTCGCGGGTGTGAGCGAAACGGCACACGGCGCGCAAATCGTCAGTGCTGAGACGGCAAGGTTTTTGGAGCAAGCGCCCGGCGGCGTCTATATTTCGAGCGCGTGCCCTGCCGTCGTCGACTACATTCGAAAGTATCTGCCGCATTGGACGCCACAAATCGTCCCCGTCTGCTCCCCACTCTTGGCGCATTGCAAACTTTTGCGCGAGGAATTGGGCGAAAAGTTGGGCGAGGATATCGATATGAAGGTCGTCTTTATTGGTCCGTGTGCCGCAAAAAAGAACGAGTCCGACGCGCACCCAAATCTTCTCAACCTTTCGATCACCTTCCCCTCAATCGAGCGACTCCTGCGCGGCAAGGGAATTTCCCTCGATTCCGTCCAAGGTGACGCCCCATTGGTATTGGGCCCGGCAGAAGAGGGGCGCATCTATCCGATCGAGGGAGGAATGAACGACACCATTCGCGATTCGATCGCTTCGACGCGCTATTTGGCGGTCTCGGGACTTGAGAATCTTTCGAGGCTGCTCTCTTCGTTTGAGGGGAAAGATTTGGGAGACAGAAAGATTTTTATCGAGGCGCTCTCGTGTCGCGGCGGCTGTGTCAATGGTCCCGTTATGAATCCCGACGCGTCGTCAATCGAAACCCTCTGGGAAATCGATCATCTTGCGGCGCGAAAGTCGAGTGTCGGGCGCGTTTCTCCTGTCGATATCGCTTTGAGCTATCGTCCCGACCCGAAAGAGGAAACGCAGCCCGAGGAGAGGCTGATTCGAAAGGCGCTTGTGAGTTTGGGAAAATTCGACAAGAGCGACGAATTAAACTGCGGTGCCTGCGGATACGACAGTTGTCGCGACTTTGCCAAGGCACTTCTCGAGGGAAAGGCTGAGGACGCCATGTGCCACAACTTCCTCCGGAAAAATTACCAACGGACGAGCAACGCGCTCATTCGATACATCCCTGCGGGCGTCGTTATCGTGGACGACAATTTGCAAATCCTCGAGTCGAATCGCCATTTTGCCGAGATTATCGACGAAACGACGCTCGAAATTTACGACACACTCGGAACTCTGGCGGAGATTGCGCTTCCGTCGCTCGTCGATTTCTCGGACCTCTTTGAGAGCGTTCTCGAAAACGGCGGAGAAATTGAGAAATTCAACCAAATTTTCAAGGACAAAATCCTCAACATCAGCGTTTTCTCCATCACTCCGGGCAAAACTGCTGGCGCCGTCGTTCAAGACGTCACGCGCACGGAAATGCAGCGCGAGCAAGTCGCCGAGAAAGCGAGGGAAGTTATTCGGAAAAATGTCCTCACGGTTCAGGAAGTCGCCAGGCTTTTTGGAGAACATATTGCCGACACCCAAATTTTGCTCAATGAAATCGCGGGGACGTATTCGCTCAAAAAAGAGAGCGACTCCCCACAAAACGGCGTGCATCAATGATATCTCGTCGATGGAGACATTTTTTAGCAGAGAAACCAAAATCAAATCTCAAAACCAAAAGGAGTACACATGAAACACCAGAACATTTTTTTGAGCCTCAGCGTCGCGAGCGTGGCGCTCATCCTTGCTCTCTCCGCGCGTGGAGGGGAGTTGATTTTTGCCGACGATGGCAGGGTTGGATATCGAGACAATCCGAAACAATGGTGGAGCGAGTATCGAGTCCACGACATTGAGCGCCCGGTACCGCCGAAGGTACAGGTGGATCCAGAGTCGCTTCATTTCGCGCCCGCCCCGCCAGACGCCAAAATCCTTTTTGATGGCTCCAATTTGGACGCCTGGCGCCCCACGAAGTGGATCATCAACGACGAAAAACTCCTCGAGTGCGTCGATGGAGGAATCGTCACGAAGGAGAGTTTTAGCGACTTCCAACTCCACCTTGAGTTCCGCAGCCCGGCGGATTTTGAAGGTCCGTGGGGGAATCGAGGGAACAACGGCGTGATCATTTTCGGTTGCGTCGAGATTCAGATTTTTGACAATTATACGAACAACACCTACCCGGACGGCCTTTGTGGCGCGGTCTACGGGCAGACGCCGCCACTCGTCAATGCGTGTCTCCCGCCGGGAAATTGGCAGACGTACGACATCTTTTTCTCCGCGCCGCGCTACGACGAAAATGACAAGGAGATCGAGCCTGCGCGCGTCACGATCGTCTTCAATGGCGTCCTCGTCCAAAACTCCACGATCATCTATGGCGGCACGGGCCATGGAACTCTCCCACGACCTTTTGGCACGCGAAAGACTGGCACGATCGCGTTCTCTGGACACGGCTGCCCCGTTCAATTCCGCAACGTGTGGGTTCGCTCCACGCCGCGAGAACCTTGATGCAGCGAGAGCCTTGACACCGTACTTCAATAACCCCAGCCCAAAAGGACTCCCACGATGCCTCCATCCGAGACACGACGGCGATTTTTGCAATGTTCCGCAGCGGCGGTTTCCTCCGCGCTTATCCCTTCGTTTGTCCCTCCCTTTCTCCCCGGCGGTTCCGCAGCGGCTTCAGAGAGGGGCGCGGAACCGACACGCTCATTCCGCCTCGAGGAGAATTGCGCAACCTTCGCGCTTCCCCAGCTCCAGAAGGAGTTCAAGGTCGTTTTCTTGGCGGACACTCATCTCTTCATGGACGACGAGAGAGGTCTCCCGTTTCGCGAATTCAGCGCGCGAATGGCGGGGGCGTATCATCAAAATCGACATTGGAAGGGCGATCGAGTCGTCACGCCGGGCGAGGCGTTCGAGGAGACTTTAGAGCTTGCGAGAGCGGAGGGTGCCGAGTTGATCGCGTTGGGTGGGGATATTTTTAGCTTCCCTTCCGAGGCGGCAATCGATTGGGCGCTTGAGAGGTTGGAGACCTCCAAAATCCCCTACGCCTACACCTCGGGCAATCACGATTGGCACTACGAGGGACTCCCCGGCACGTCGAGAGAGCTGCGCGAAACATGGACGCAAAAGCGCCTCCTCCCACTCTACCGAGGGAGAGACCCGATGAATTTCGCGGTCGAATTGCATGGCGTCAAGATGTTGTTCATCGACGATTCGATTTATGAGATTCTTCCCACTCAGTTGGATTTTTTGAGGCGTGAGTTGTCGTCGGGCGCACCCACGCTCCTTTTTATGCACATCCCTCCCTACGCGCCGGGGCGAGGCGTCTCCTACGGCGTGGGGCACCCCGATTGGAATGCAGACCACGATCCTCATTGGAAAATCGAGCGCCGTCCCCAATGGCCCACGGAGGGGCACTCGCTCACCACGATGGACTTTTATCGCGAAATCACCTCGGCGCCAAACCTACTTGGCATCCTGTGTGGTCATATTCATCGTCAGACGTTGGACATGCTCAACGCCAGACCCTCGCTCGTCGTCGGATCAAACGCAAGCGGCGCGTCTATCACGATTCGTTTCACCAAAAATCTCGAAGCAAAATAGGAACCTCATCAAAATGAACGACTTGAACGAAACCCCCACTCCCAAAGCGCAGACCTCCCCAAAAGCGATCGTGGCGGGACACCTTTGTTTGGACATTATTCCGGACTTGAGCAAGACAAAAAGTGCGAGCAAAGATGGGAATTTTGTCGTCCCTGGTCGATTGATTCGCATCGGTGCCGCGTCGCTTGCGTTGGGTGGTGCGGTCTCCAACACCGGGATTGCGTTCGCGAAATTGGGCGTGAATGCCGAGTTAATGGGGAAAATTGGGGACGACTTGCTGGGGAAAACGATTCTCGAAGCGTTCCGGAAGCAAGGAATTCCCAACCTTGATTTCACGAGCGGGATGATTATCGAGCCGGGCGAGGTGAGCAGTTACACGATCGTCGTGAGTCCGCCGGAGCAGGATCGGTGTTTTTTGCATTGCTCTGGCGCGAACGACACCTTTGCGCCGAAGAATATCCCCCTCCACAAACTCTCTGGGGCGCGCCTCCTCCATTTTGGCTACCCTACCCTGATGCGTCAAATCTACTCCAATCCTGCCGAATTCGCGGCGCAGCTCGCAGAAGTCCGAAAATTAGGGCTTCTCGTCTCCTTGGACGTCACCATGCCGGACGCCTCGGGTCCCGAGGGCGAGGTCGATTGGAGACGGTGGTTTGAAATCGTTTTGAAAGAAGTCGACATCTTCCTCCCGAGTTTAGAGGAGACGCTCTTCATGCTGAATCGTCCGATGTTTGAGGAAATATCGCGCCGTGCGCTGCGCGTGACGCCCCCGCCAGGTGCCTCCGTGAATCCCGCTGCGTTTTTGACGTGGGAGCAGATCGAAAGTCTGGCGCAGGAGCTTCTCGACTTGGGGGTTGAGGTCGCGGGTATCAAGCTGGGAGACGAGGGTCTTTTCGTGAAGACGCAGCCCGCCCCGGTGCGCGTCACGGAGGGGATGCCGTGGGAGGTCGCTCAAACGTGGCGGAATCGTGCCCATCTCGCGCCTTGTTTCGACGTGAAGGTCGTCGGCACCACGGGGAGTGGCGACTGCACGATTGCGGGGTTTCTCACGGGACTGCTCGAGGGGTGGGCTCTCCCAACGACAATGGATTTCGCCACTGCCGTCGGCGCGTGCAACGTTCAAGCAATGGACGCCACCAGCGGCATTCCCCCTCGCGCGGGCGTTCTCGAGAGAATGCAGACGTGGGAGCGAAAGGTGTCGAAAATCCAGAGAGACGGAAAAAAACACCTATAAATATTTTTGAGAAAATTTCAATTTTTTGCTAAAAAACGGGGGTTTTTCCTTGACTTTTAAAATTCCCGTGTACAATAGATAGTATGTTGAATTGTATGGTCACTTCGATAAGGGAAAGATTTATGTTAAAGGAAACAAAACAGGACAAATTGTCTTCCTCTCGCGTTAAGATAGCGGGGGGGGGGGGGAATAGGTAGAAAGATTGTCGTCTCGGCGACTCTCGTTCTCATATTTTCGCTCTCTGGGAACCTTTTCGCGCAAAACACAGTCGAGCGCTACGCAAGTTCGACCGCAACGGCGCCGACTGCCTCGTCGACAGAGACCACGATTGCCCATGACAATGCCGCGATTTCTTCGCCACAGGCTGGCGAGGTCTTCAAATTCTACAGCGATGTCTCCATCACTGGACAAATCAACGCTGGCAACCGCGGCTCCGCAGAGAACCGAATAATCTATCAATCAGGAAACGGAACCCGCCACACGATTAGCAGCGGCAACACGAATCGACTGATCGACTACGGCTCAGGGTATTTTCAAATCGAAAACCTCCGTTTCATCAACTGCGGAAACTCTGGTCAGCACGGGGGCGTTATCCATGGTAACGGCAACCCTAACATTATTTGTACCAACGTGCTTTTTGAAAACAATGTGGGAGTGTGTGGAGCGGTGTTTCATGGTTCAAGTGGTTTAACGCTTTCTGGCACATATGAAATGAAAGACAATCTTTACAATTCGGGGAATGGCGGAGTTGTTGGTTCCCTGTCTGGTTACGTCACACTCTGTGGAGACGGCTCCGTGGGAACCTTTTCCAACAACCACGCGAATGGAGTAACTAATGTCTCTCACGACATTTACGCGAAAACCACCGTCACGATTCAAGACGCAGGAACCTATTCTCTTGGTGGAGGAATCAGGGCGCTAACGAGCGTGACGATCGATGAAGCGGTCGTTTCGTTTGGCGAAGATGCCACAATTAACACGCCAAGTCTGACTTTGCAAAACGGCGCCAAAGTTTCGATTCATGAAGGCAACTTCGCGAGTAATCTGGTCACTTTGGCGGTCGGCTCGGGAAGTGAGTTGGAATTGGATTCTGGAAGTTACGATTGGCAAAATCTCACCCTCTCGGGCGGCGGCACAATTCTTTGGACGATCGAGGATGCCGACACCTACTCGCAAGTACAAATCGACGACACGAGCAATTGGACGGGGCTTTTCGATCTCCAATTCTCCTCCAGCTTCACCCCCAGCGTCGACGATTCCTTCGTCATTGCTAACGTTTTTCCCGATCAGGGAGCGGAATTTGATTGGAACTCCCTCCTCGCTTCCGACAAGCGCTCCCTGTGGAACCTGAGTTGGAACGCAGGAGCGCTCACACTCGCGATGGATAGAGAAGTCGCTCTTCCTGAGCCAGGGAGTTGGGTCTTGTTGGGACTCGGACTGCTGGGGCTTGGCGGCGTGGCACGCTGCCGAAAAAGCAGCCGACGCGCTAGTGCGTAAAATCTCCACTGGGCACGCGCTCAACGCTGCTTGAACCAAAATCGGGCGGACGGAATCGAATCCAGAGCAAAAAAAGCCCTTGCGCCGGTGCCGTGGGTCCCGCAAGGGCGCGATCTTTTGACGAGAGAACCTCACCAACCCACTCTGAGGGACGGCGTCCGCGCCCAACTTCCATGAGCGTCCCCGCAATGTTTCGCACCATGTTGTACAAGAATCCGTCCGCCTCCACTTCGATCGAGACGAAATCGCCCCGGCTGCCGAGAATCGGGAAAATCTCCTCTCGAGAATCCACGCCGCGCGAGACGGAGACGTCGAAAATCGTGCGAATCGAGTGAGTTCGAGGCGATCCAACGTTCTCCAACGCCGCGAAATCGTGCGTCCCTTGCAAAAATTGTGCCGCTTCGTTCATCTTTTCCGCGTCCAAACGTCCAGACGACAAACGCGCGACGCGCCAAACGAACCCGGACGCGAATAACTCCGGTGCCGATCCGTCGTGGAGCAAATAGCGATACCGCTTCCGCTCCGTGTCTCGAATGGGGTGGAAGTCCGGCGCCATCTCCTCCGCACTCCGCACCACCACATCGTCGGGGAGCCACGCATTGAGCGCACGCGGGAACGCTTCCGTCGGAATCCTGCACGCAACGCGCAGCGACGCGACTTGCCCCAAGGCATGGACGCCCGCATCGGTGCGACTGCTCCCCAAAATCTCGAACGGGACGCCGCCCGAGATTCTCGCCACGGCAGACGCCAACTCACCCTGAACCGTCCGCACACCCTCGTGCTGCTGCCAACCATGAAACTTCGCGCCGTTGTACGCAAGCGTGAGTCGAATATTGCGCTCCATTCTACTCTTCCTGCTCTCCCACCGGCGCAGGCTCTGGCGCAGCTTCTGGCGGTACGGACTCCGACGGGGGAGAAGTTTCTTCCTGTTTTTGACGAACTGCGCCCAAATCCTCCGCCATTTCGTGCAAACCCTCGTCCGCGTCGACCGGAACCGTGCGCGACGTTATCGCCGAAGTCGTACGCAAACCAGACGAACGATCCTCCTGCGTGGCGTAGCGATAATAGACCTGGAGCGTGAGCGCGCCGAGCGCCGTCGTATAAACTCGACCGCCATACTCACCCCATGGATCGTCGTGAGGACTCCAACTTCCTCGCTCGCACCCCTGCTTCTCTTGGAGCGAAATAAGCTCGTCGCGAACGAGTGAGTTCCAACGTTCCCAATCGCGCCCACCAACCTGTTGGAGCGCCAAGGAGCATTTATACAACAGGTAGTAGTCTGGCGGCTCTCGCACCGCGCCCTCTTCCTGATTTTTCCACTGCACCGTGACCCAATCCGACAAGCGACGCGCGCCACCGTGGACGTACTCCGAGTTCGGCTCGTCCAACAAGAATTGACGCACAAGCATCCCAATCCCCGTGAGCGCTTCCGTCCCCGCCATGACCTTCGTGTATCGAGTTTGCGTGTCTCGCGTCCGGTCTTTGAAAAACGCGCGAATCTTGTCGATGGTTTTGTACGGAATCTCCGCGCCCGCCTCCTTGCCAGACTTCAAAGCGAGAACGACCCACCCCGTCACGGAAGTGTCACTCTCCTCGGCTGGGTCGGTGGTGTAGCGCCACCCACCGTCGAGGTGCTGCGTGTCGATGATGAACTTGATCGCCTTGAGCATTGCCATTCGATACTTCGGCTCAATCTCCTCGCCCGACGCCTTCGCCAAAGCGCACGCCTCAGCCAGCGCAAAAGTCGCGATGCTGTGTTCGTACATGAACTTCTCGTGATACTTCATCCCTGGATAAGGCTTCATCTTGGGAGAAATCAAAAGTCCGTTCGGGTACTGCTGCTTAATCATCCAATTCAGACCCGCCTTGACGTTATTCGAATAGCGATGCTCGTTATGATAATAATTCCCGCCCGCTTGGAACGCCAAAACCGCCAAACCGGTCGACGCCATGCAATAGTCGCGATTCTCGAAAGGAATCGTGTCCGTGCAAGTATAATCTTTCGCGGCATCCGCTGGCGCACCCTCGGCACCCTCAGGAGTGTCGGCAGATGCGGGATTCACGCACCGGCAGCGCTCGTCGTCGTGGATCAAACAATATCGCCCCCACGATCCGTAGGAGTCGCCCTTTTTGGTGCATTGGTGGCGCGCCAACCAGCGCAGCGCGAGTTTGACGGCATCCTCGCTCGACTCCGACCCGCCATACTCCGCGATCCACTCCATACGATCTTCGCGCGTGCGTTTTTCGTACAGTCCAAGACCTTCGATTTTTTGGTTCTCAAAGTCGCCAAGCGGATTGACCTTGACGCTCAAATCGTCGGCTATTTCGATTTCGCACACGTTCCAAAGATTCCCCTTTTTGTCGGGGAGCGGCGCAAAATCCGTGTACTGCCCACCATAATATACGCGTACATTCGCGTTCGATTGCGCTAATTCCGACGACTCGACCTCCTTTTGGTTCGAATAATCATGCACATAATAACGATATTTCCCTGGCAAAACCCCCAACACCGTGATCGTTTCGGGACCAAACCCCTCGCGCGCGTCGCAATCAAGCTGGACAAACTCCTTGCTCTCCAAATTTCCCTTGTCTTGAAAACTGATGTGGAAGCGTTCGTTATTCGGAAGCGGACCTTCAAGGTGGGCGTCCAAATCGTTCGGCTTCTTGTCCCACGTCAAAACGAGGCGAATCTGCCCCTCCTTCAAACCGGGACTCAGCGCGATTCTCACGTCTGATGGCTCCCCCTTCGAAATGTCGGACGAGAAATCAACCTTCATGAATCCGTCCGCCAAAACCTCGTATTTTTGCGGACCATCAGGCACTTTTTCCAAGACGAACTCGCCGTTTTCCTTCGAGCGCGCCGAAAGATCCGTCCCGAGGATTCGCACCACGACATTCGGAATCGGCAGCCCGTCCAACGCGTTCACGACGACGCCACTCAGCGTGTTCGCCCCGCTAAACACGACGCTGCGCCCACCATCTTGAGGAACGAAAATCTCTTTCTGCACGAATTTGAACCCGTCGCGACTCCAAATCCGAATCGGATCGCCCGACTTCAAACCCCGAATACGCCATTGGAAGCGCTGCGGCTCGCCCACCTGCCGAGAGCCAATGCTGTCCAAAACGACTGACTCACGCGACGCATCTTGGCGCGCAAAGCCGATCTGCCCCTTCGAGTGCGGCGTGTATTCCAGAATAAGACGCTCCGGGTCGAGAGGATCGCGCTCCACCGCAATGCGCGAGTCGAGCGACGCGTAACTCAAAACCGTGGAGTAATAATACAAACCATAAATCAAACAGGAGAGAACAATAACGAGCCAAATTCCATTGACGAGTTTCTTGCTCCTCTTGAAATTCTGGCGCGTGGCGGAGAAAAGGTGCGCCAACTCCTCACGAAGCGCCAACTCCTCGGACGTCTCGTCGCCCCGCAGCTCAGGGAGAAACGCCGAAGCGGTCGTCGCCGCGAGATAATTCCCCTCGTACAGCCGATTGGGCGTGAAGACGTTGAACATCCCACCCCAGCCCGGCACCGAATTGACGGCAGGCTCCATCCTCCGCTCGCCACCCATATTCACGGGCGGCTCCATGCGACGCCCCCACCAGGAACGCACCGGCGGCTCGCCATATTGCCGATTTATTTGCGAATATTGGTCTTGATACGCATTCCGCACCGGCGGCTCGTACCTCCGCTGCTGCTGTTGCGAAAAACTCGAGACGACTGGCGGCTCGACACGATGAGACGATTGCCCCGACGCACCCGCGACTGGCGGCTCGACGCGCTTCTGCCCCAGCTCTAGAGCAGGCGGAACTTGCGGGGCTGG
>JAUNBK010000111.1 GCA_030527105.1 Planctomycetia bacterium | reverse complement strand
GGCACCAGCGAAACGCGTACTCCACGCCGTTGATCGTCTTGACCAAACGCTCGCCAGCCGTGCGACCTTCCGAAGGAGCGCCAGTCGCTTCGCTTGCCAACACCAAATCGGGGTCGATTTCCTCCTGCGCCCTTTTTTCGCGCCCGTCGGTGACGTATTTTTGATCTTCCTCGCTCAATTTTTGAAACGGATATCGATAGCGTCCTTTTGGCGAGAGCAAAAAGACGTACGCCGCGAAGAGCAAACAGGGAACCATCAACAAAACCAACAATATCAGCGTCTTTTCCATGCTTAAATCCTCGTGTTAAATGTTGTTTTTCTTTTGGAACAATCCACCAACGAGGAAGCAAATTTCAAAAACATTTCCTCTCAACAGGTTGGCAGATCGCGAGTCAAAACGATTGTGTTTATAAAATTAACACAACCCCAAGTGTCGAGCAATCACGAAAAACGCTTCTCCGCCTCGCGAATCGCACGCAGGAGCTTCTCCCCCTCCGTTTTGGGGTCTTTGATCCAATCTGCCGACCAGACGCGATAAACGCTCCACCCCATGCTCTCCAAAACTTCGCGACGCAAACGATCGCGCTCGCGCACGGTGCGCGTCCGATGATATGAGTTGCCATCGCACTCGACCGCCAGAATGAACTTGTCGCGCTGAATCGGATGCCGAACCGCTACGTCGATTTTGTAGGAAGACGACCCCAAATTCGCAACCGCATCGTAGCCACTCGACTCGATAAAACGCAGCACCGCCTCCTCAAACGACGAGTCCGCCTGCTCGACCGAAGGGGCAAGTCGCATCTCCTCACAGCCACTGCGCGCAAAATCGATATAGTCACGCAGCATCTTAACGCCCTCGGCAAGAGCGGTCTCGTCGGCGAAATCGGCAGGCACAATCGATCCGACGAGTTTGACGTTAAACTTCGCACGCGTGATGGCGACGTTCAAGCGTCGATAGCCGCCGGGCTTGTTGAGGGGGCCGAAGTTCATGCTCATTTTTCCCTCTTGGTCGCGGGCGTATCCGATGGAGAAGATCATGGAGTCGCGCTCGTCTCCCTGCACGTTTTCGAGGTTTTTGATGAAAAATGGCTCGTCGCGATCCTCCACGAAGAACTCCTCAAAACTCGCGTCCGCCAAGCGTCGTTTTCGAATCGCACTCTCGATCGCCGCCATTTGGGCGCCGCTGAACGTCACGACGCCCAACGAGCGCTCGGGAAAATTCTTAAAGTGCTCAAAAACGAGATCCGCCGTTTTCTGCGCCTCAATCAAATTATGTCGCTTGCCCCCCCGGTCGTACACCCCCTCCGGCACATAGATGTACTCCACCCCAAAGCCGGGCTTGCGCTCCTGGTGCGAGGGGAACGTGACGAGGCGTCCATCATATATTTTGATGTTCGAAAACGCGATGAGGTCCTCGTGTCGACTTCGATAATGCCACAACAAACTACGCTGTGGAAGCGCGGCAGACGCCTCCTCCAAAATCGAAACCCCCGGATCGTCGTCCTGAAGATCATCCAAGGCGTCAAAATCAGCCGCAACTCCCGAGGAGGAGAAAAATCGAGTGGGGGGCAGTTGGTTCGTGTCGCCAACAATAATCACTTGCCGACCGCGCAAAATCGAACTCACGGCGTTTTGCGAGCAGACTTGCGACGCCTCGTCAAAAATGACCAAATCGAACGCATATTTGTCCGCGTCGAGAAAAACACTCACGGACAACGGCGACATCATCCAACACGGTTTGATTTTCGTCAAAAGATTTGGTATCGAGGCAAAAAGCTCCCTGAGCGGCGTGCGCCTCCCGGGTTTGTTCAACGCACGCTTAAAAATGGATATTTCGTCTTGCGCCCCCCACATCGCGTCCATATCGGGATATCGACTCAACACCAAATCCCGCACACGATCGCGCGCAATGAGAAGTTGGTCTTTGTCCAACTCGCAAAAATCCTCGATCGTCGCTTCGTGAACTTTCGAACGAAAATCATGAACGGCAGGGAATTTCGGAACGACGACATCGAGCCAAAGTCGATAGAAACGCTTTTTATAGGCGTCGACGATGAGTTTCGCGGGGAGATCCATGCGCTCCGTCTGGTCGATGTAGTCGAGGAGCGCGAATTCTTTTGCCCGATCGCGAAGGTTTTTGTAGTGCAACTGCTCGTCAAGCAGAGCGAGATTTTCTCCGCAAAGTTGAACGCGCGGCGTCAATTTGTCGAGCGGAATCTTCGACAGGTCCTCTTTTTCGCAAAATTGCGCGTTGAGCCAGTCGAAATCAGCGGAAGCCGACTCAATAATTTCTTTGAGACGCAGCCCTTTTGCCAAAATTTTGCTCCGGAATTCCGAATCGCTCCCGACTTTTTCGACAAAATCGGTCGAGACGAAATTCTTCGCGAGATACTCCTCCCACCGCTTCGCGTGCTGGAGCGCGTTGGCGACGTCGTCCCAAGGGGTATCCAAATCGTTCCAGTATTCTCCCAAGAGTTGCTCAAGGTGCTGTTTTTTCTCATTGAAATCCTTCACGAGAGACCGCGCCTGCTCGAGATTCGCCACACACTCCACGACCTGCGCAAGCGTGATCGAATCCTTGCACTCAGGCTTC
This sequence comes from Planctomycetia bacterium, assembly GCA_030527105.1. Taxonomy (GTDB): domain Bacteria; phylum Planctomycetota; class Planctomycetia; order Pirellulales; family Thermoguttaceae; genus RGIG3701. The sequence goes on along the minus strand of JAUNBK010000111.1, from coordinate 8,704 downwards.
ACGCTCTCTTGGAGGCGATCGACGCAAGCGCGCAAATTTTCGAGCGACTCCAACGTTTTCGCCAGCGCCTCCCTCTGCTTTGCGGGGGGGTCGGAATGCGTTTCGTCCGAGAAAATACGCTTCTTTCTCTCCAACAGCGCCTCAATGTCGAGTTGCTCATAAAGTTCGCCAAACTCCTGCGCCTCACGCAGCGGAAGCTCACCCCCAGCAATAATCCTCTTCAATCGTGGCGGGACCGGAACATCGACAAAAAAGTTCCTCAAATCCAACGCATCCTGCGCCCGCGCGAGAATCAAATCCCAATCCGTATTTTTCGCGTTATAATACGCCCCAAAAACCTCTCGGAACGTCGGGTCGCTCTCCTCCAGCGCCTTCTTGCGATCAAGATAGCGTTTGAGACGATTCAAAACCACCTCAATGTCTCTGTCCGTCATTTTTTCTGGCTCGACACAGCAGCTCAACACCAGCTTGCGATCGCGATAATACTGCCCTCGCGCCAGGCGGAGAACCGACTTGTACTCCATTCGAAATCGCTTCAAAATGGGATAAATATCAAGCTCGAAAACCTCTGGATCAAAATTTTCCAAAATCGCCTTTTTCTCCTGCGCCAACTCATTGAAGAGCGCGATCAGGTTTTGAAGCCATTTTTGAAGAGGGCGCTCGAACCAAATCGCAGGGAAAACGAGCTTCGAATTGAGAAACTTCCCCAAATTGCACCACGTCTGCAGGTCGAACGAATCGGGCGCGACCTCCAAAGCGCTCGCCAGCGCCTGCCGTTTTTCCTCGAGCGCCTCCAACCCCTGCTGAATCTCCCCCGCATCGCGCCTGAGTTCCTCCAGCCCATTTGGCGTTTCGTTCGTCCGCTGCCACGCCGTTTCGCTCAGACGAGACGCGAGGGCGTAGCACTCTCGCTGAAGCAAACAAAGCTCCTCGCCGCAATCGGACTCAACAAACTCGCTCACGAACTTTTCGAGCACTTTTTCGCGCTTGGTTTTGATGATTTCGCACTCGCCGCGCCAGTTGGAGGACTCTTGCAACATCGCGCCGACCTTCTTTTCTAAAACCCATTCGGGCGAAAAATGGGGACTCTGCCCCCCTTGGATAAGAAGTCCCGCAAGTCCCTTTGTATAACTCCACGACGCAGGCTGAGGCGTTTGGAAAACGGATTGAGACTCTTGGAAGATTTGGTGCGACTCCTCCAAATACGGCACAAGAGCGCGACAATGGCTCATAATATTCTGCCGCAAATCGTACGTCAGCTGCTCAATAATGGTATTTCGCCACGGATTCTCGTCGAACGGCATCGTTTGCTTCTCGATAAGGCGCGTGAGATCCGAGAGCAAACCAACAATGTCACCTAAGCGGTCGCGCGTGAATTCCTCCACCGCCTCAATGTCGAAAACGACCTCCGGAACGTCCGTCCGAATCGCAATTTCCCCAATGACTTCGTACACACTCTTCCTCAAAAGAGAAGTCGGCGTATGAAGTTGCTCCTGGTACTCATAAAGTTTTGGCTTGATCCTTTGGAGGCTCGCCAGCTGCGCGAGAGCGTCCTCCTTCACGCCTCGAGACTCAAGCGACACGGCAGCGGCAAGCTCCTTGAGAAGTTCCTTTTTTCGTTGCCGTTGACCGTGGAGCTGGAGGCAAAAATCGCCCAATCCGACACTTTGCAGGCGCTTATACACGACCTGAAGCGCCGCGAGACGCTCCGCCACGAAAAGAACCTTCTTCCCCTCCGCCAACGCTTCGCAAATGATATTCGCAATGGTTTGGCTTTTCCCCGTGCCTGGTGGTCCCTGAAGGACGAAACTCACACCATTTCGCGCGAGCAGAAGTGCGTCCATTTGGCTCGAATCCGCATCAAGCACCTGAAAAATTTGCTCTGGCACGCTCCTTTTATCGTGGTCGTAATCTTTAAGCTCCGGCGGAATGTCAGGCAGCGCCCCGGCAACGTGGTTCAGAATTTCGCCAGCCGTGTGAATTTCGCCAGCGGTGGGAATGCCACCACCATCCGCATCACCCCATTCGCCCTCCCCAAAATCGATCGGGAGCGCCACGTCAGGAGCGCTTGCCGACGCGCCCGACGTTGCCAACTGCGAGACGATTGCGTGGTTCTTCAATCGCGCGGCATTTTTCTCCAAATCCTCATAAATGCTCAGATTTTGGAAGGAAAAAAGAGCGAGATAGACGTTTTCCTCAATGCTCCACCCACGATTCTCAATAATCGAGTTGAGTTGTGCCAAATAATCCTCTGCCGGGGTGCCCACCTCATAATCGGGAAGCTGGACGCCGCACTCGATCGAAAGTTTGTACGACAGGGCGGGATTCACGGCAATGTCGTCGTCCAAATTCTCGATTTTGTAGGGCGAAATGAGAGACTCAATCGACAAAATAGCCGGCACGAGAAGGATCGGGGAGAAATACTCCTCCTGCTTCGTGCCGACGTTCCAGCGCAACCCGCCAAACGCGAGATAGAGCGTATTCACGCCTTGTTCGTTGAGGGCGTCGCGCGCCTTCGAACGAATCCACTTCAACTTCTTGAAGAGGTCCCCGAGTCGCAACGACGTTTGGAGGTCACCAGGCTCGTGATTCTCGTATTGCTCCTCGCCGTTTTCGTCGAACGTGATTTTTCCCGCATACGGAAACGCAAGCTGCTCCTCGTCTGCAACAATCCGACGAAACTGCTCCCTCATGTCAGGGGACGTGATTTTCAAACACCCCGCAGCGTTTTCATTGAGGTGGATAAGCGCGTTGCGCCTCCCCATATCGAGGAGAAGTTTCTTCCATTTTTCGATTTTGTTTTCGATTGTGCTTCTCATTTTGTACTCATCATGTTGAAGATATTTTGCTTTGTATCCGCCCCAAACCACTCACTCGTTTTGGTGAAAAATGGAATTCATAATACTTCGCGTTGAAATTTCCGCTTCCCTACAAAAACGCCCAAGTCGAAACAACCTGGGCGTTTTTTCATTTCTGCGCAAAAAAGTTTTTCTGCACTATCTTTTGAGCGCCTTCATTCGTCGACGCTGAACCAAACCAAGCGCGCCCGCGCCCAATATCATCAACACCCACGCGCCCGGCTCAGGGACCGCCGCAGGATTGAGCGCCAACGATACCATTCCGTCCTCTTCCGTCGCGAGGAAGAGTCCGTTTGACGCGTCGGTGAGCAATTGCGCAAAGTTCTCAATGGCTTCATTGTTCTCGTCCACGATGTCGCCCATAATCTCAAGCACCTCGTGCGACTCAAAATCCAAATTATCGGAATTCCACTCGACTTCAAGCAGATCCATCAAATCGTCGGTGTCCATCTCGGCAAGGTTCACGATCAAGTTGCCCGTGACCGTGATAAGGTCGCTATCCCCGCCGTCGAGACGCACACGAAGACGACCGTTGTTGAGACGCACGTTGCCGTTGATCGTGACCGCTCCGATCTCAGTGCCAGCGACGCCAAGCGCCCCGCCGTTCATCGTCACGTCGCTATAAATGCCCGATCCGTTGGCGAGCAGAACCGCGCCATTGTTCACGGTGAGACCGCCGGAGAAGGTGTTGCCATCTCTCGAGAGCGTCCACGTGCCCGTTCCGTCTTTCACGACCGCGAGTTTGGTCGTATTATTGTTGGAATTCGTCAAGATACCACCATAATCACCGTCCTCGTTCCGCCCTCCGACATGAAGCGTAAAAACAGGCACGGACGTATCTTCACCCGGTCGGACGATTCCCGTCGTACCCGTGAGATTCCCCATGTTAAATTGGGCATCTTTTGTTTTGTAAAGAATAAATCCACAATTATCTTTTGTGGTGACAAACGAGGCTTTCGTACTTCCTTGCACTTCGGTGACCCCACTGGTTCGACCGAACGCAATCCAGCCGCCCGTATGTTCCGCGCTGAAAGTCCCCTCGAACTCGGACATATCGCCGGTGAAATAAGCATGATTGCCACCAGAACCCGTTTTCGCAATCGTGCCCGACCCGGTGAGCGTTCCGGTGAAAATCAATCTGCCTTGACCGTTTGCTGCGGAAATCTCGGTTCTCGTACCCTCCAGCGAATTAATAGCGTTACTGACGGTGCGCTCGAGATTATCGGTGTTGTTCCTAATCGTACCACCAGCAAGTGTGAGCGTGCCAGTGCCAAGCCCCGCGCCCCAGCTGATCCGAAGCGTTCCTTCCTTGAGCGTGACGCCGCCAGAAAAAGTATTCGCGCAGTGAAGCGCCAATTCGCCATTCCCAATCTTCGTAATGGCAATCTGCGCAGTACTATTATAATTTTTGTCAGAAATGAGACCATTATACTGACAGTCCGTGTTCGCGCCACCAACGATAACATTTATCGTGGTGAGCGTTGAGAACGTCGTGGTTGTTGGGCGCATATCACCGCCACCCGTAAGAGCACCGATGTGGTAGTCGTTGTCACCATTCATAAAGATGAGGTTTGCACCGTCGTTGACATGAACCGTCATCAAGTCGCTGCCGACACCCGTCGCAGTGCTACCCGACCCGGCACTTCGGAAACAAATTTTGGAAGCAGACGTCAGCGTTCCAGAATATTCGGACATGTCGCCTTGGAGGTAGATATTGCCCGAGCCAGTGACGGTAGCGTTGCCACTTCCCGAGAACTTGCCAGTCAATGCGACCTCACCTGCATTATTTTGCAGCGTAGAGCCTCCTGCTGCCAGCTCAACAACCGTGATGGCGTTGGTGATGGTACCGCCCGATGCGATATCAAACGTTCCGCCATTGAGTGTGACGGTTCCCGTCCCCAGCGCCGCTGCGCTCGTGACCTTCACGGTTCCTTCGGAGACTTTCACTCCACCCGTGTAGGTTGAAGGGGTAGTAGAAGAGTTATTAGAGAGCGTGAGGGTCGTGCCAGTGCCCACCTTCTCAATGCCGATGATTCCCGCACCATTCGTAATGGCTCCAGAATACACACTGTCGCCGTTTGCGCCGATGCGCAGAGTGATCTCTTTGGTTGTACTAAAATTAGTGTCACCACTCGTCGCGCGAAGGCTGCCGGATCCGTTGAGGGAGCCGAGGTCGTAAGTTCCCGGGCGCATGAAGATGATGGCACCATTGTCGGTCGACGAGAAATCAGCGGTCGCGCTTCCGGTTGCATTGTTGCTTCCCTGAAAGACGAGCTTCGCGTAGTTCGACCCCGTACCAACGACGAAAGTGCCCGCAAACGCCGTCGTGTTACCATTGACCCAAAAGTTGTTGTAGTCGCTGTTTCCCACAAGCGTAATCGTGCCCTCGCCCGTGACTGCGCCGTTCCAAGTCAGCTGCGCATTAGTCGTATCAACAGTCCCGCTGCCATCGACTCGGATAGCATTGTTGACCGTCCCGCCAGAGCCAGACCCAGCGAAACCGCCCCCGTCCTGCACGGCAATAGTCTGCCCCGTCTCCCACGGACCAGTCGAGGATGAAAGAGTCACAACCGTATCAAGGTTATAATCCCCCTCCGCCATCAGGACGGTTCCCCCCACTGTTCTCGGTGTGAACAAATTGAGAAACGGGTTGGAGACCACCGAGGAGGAATACGTTTCCCCCGAAGCAGCCCCTGTGTCGGTCTCCATGGAGCCAGTTGCCGCAGCAGCCAACACACCGGGCAGCTCGATCACAGCCCCCCAGGACTGCGCGACGAACGACACACTCATCACAAAAGCACTGCAAAAAACTACAGCATATAGACGACATTTATTCCTGCGCGTCATGAAAACACCTCTTACGTTCGATGTGACTTTATCTTCTATGACAAAATTTTATTCCATTATCCCGAAAAGTCAAGTATAAAACATGGGAAAAACGGGAAAATTTCGGAAAAATTTTAAAAAAAGTTCTCCAAGGGAATATTTTTTCCGTTTGGGACGATAATATGTGGTGGATTTTGCAAATTTATCGCCCCCCCGCGTTCGTTTCGCCACGCAGCTGCGTGAGGCGCTCGAGGAGCCGACGTCGCGCGTCTGTCGTTTTGCCACGATCTTTGGAGACGTTCCACTCAATATGAAGCGCGTCGCCGTCTGCCGAAAGCGTTTCGTCGAGCAGCGTTTCGAGGAAAAGAGTCTCTTTCTCCGCGCGGGTCATTTTTTCCGCGTCGCCAGACTTCTCAAGACGCTCGATCTCCGCCCTCATCAGGACGAAATACTCGAAATCCTGCGCGCTTTCTCTCATCGCCTCGAGGTGCTTCCCCGGCACCACGACGGGGTCTTTGGGATCGATAAAAAGAGGCGCGTATGTCTTTCTGCCGCAGAAATACTCATTCCACGAGGAACCGCCCGCGCCATCTCCCAACGCCCAGAAGAAGGAGGCGTCCGCGCCAATCTGCGCCGCGTGCCACGCTTGAAGCAAAACGTACGAATACGGATCCAAAAGACGAATCGGACCGGAACACGAGTAGAGATGAAGCCTCTGCCCCGTCGCCTGCCTCGCGCGATAAAACGCCTCGAAGTCGTCCGGCGCGGCAAGCCACATCGGTCGATTGGGGCACAAAACGTCGCACGCGTCGAACAAATCAGCCGACGCCTTCGAAAAATCTTTGTAGCACGGATCCTCCCAAATATTCACCTCGGGACAGCCCGCTTTGATCGCGTCCCTCCAATGTCGAAAAGTCGTGTAGTCGTCACACAGCTCGTTCGGCTCATCATGAACGAGAAGATGAACCTTTGCGGGGTCGATTCCCGAGGCGATCCAATGGTCGCGCCAGGCTCTCATCCAGTTGGCGACGGCGTTGTGGAAGTCGCTCGTCCCCGCCTTCTTTCCGAAAAAGTCGTTTCTCGTCGAACTTCCCCACCCACCCTTCGAAAGGAAGATGAAATACTCGCGCACCTCGCTCGGAGACCAAAATTTCACCCAACGATCGAACGATTCGGTGTCGATTTTGACGCTCAAATCGTCCGCAATCTCGCACTTTTGCAAGAGTGAGGGACTCCCCCAGGGCGCATTCACGCGGCACCTCTTCACCACGCGAAGGAACGACGCAAGGTTCGTCTCCGAAACGCTATAAGCAGGGAGCCGATCCACATAATCCCACCCGCCCATGAGGAGCGACGTTTTCTCCGGGAAGCGAATCGGGTAGACCTCCAACGCAATCGGACAAACGCACTCGGCGCAGCGCACCTCGCCCCGCAGCGTCGTGAGGCTTGGCGCAAGCTCCGGCGCGTCGAATTTCACGACCAACCAGATCTGCGCGACGAGTCCCGACTCCACACGCACCCGCCACGCACCAACGACAGGGGCGGTTGGGGCGGTTGGATCGGCAGGGTCGGTTGGCTCGGAAGAATCGGCTGGCTCGAGAGGCACCAAAGCGGAGAACGTCTCGACACCCTCGGTCGTGTCCGTCCACTTCGTCCCGAACGCCTCGCACGAGACGCCGTTTGGAAGGCGCAGCTCCACCACGGCATCCGCAGCGGCACCTTGCGCATTGTAGAGATTGAACGCCACGGCTCTCGGCTCGCCGAACGTCGTCGGCACGGACGTGAGAGCGGCACCCTTCCCACTACGCAACGAAGGTGGCGCGAAACGATCCTCAAAATCCCACAAACCGGCAGGCTCCATCGACAAGCCACCGCACCCCAGACCGCTCCACAAACGCGCCTGAATTTTGTACAAGTCGGCATGTTCCGCGTTGATCGGAAACACGGTTCGGAAGTCCGTTTTTTCCATCATCTCCCGAGTCGACCCAAGGAGCGTGGGGCGGAGGGCGTCGAGTTGCGCCAAAAGCTCGTCCCGCAGCGCGTCGCCAATCTCGGCACCCTCAATCGCGCGCCTCAAATCGTCCACATCGCTCAAAAACCTCTCCCTGAGACACAACTCCGCCTGTCGGCGCTCAAAAATTCTTTTCGGCGCGTCGGCGCTTCCCGATTCGCGGCGCTCGTTTTCCAAGAGGGCGTCGTCTCCACGAAAGATGCGGATTTCATCGCAAAAGATGAAATTTCCGCGCCCAAAAACGATAAAACGAACGAAACGCCCCTTAGTCGCCAAACGCTGCGACGTGAGACACCGGATGCCGTATTTCTCCGGGAGCGGACCATTCACCACACGGTCGTGTTCCATGAGGTCGCAAACATCGTAAAAAACCGTTCCATCGTCGCTTGCCTGAACAAGTAGCGCGCGTGGGAACAGGACACCGCCCGCGTGGGCTGCGGTCGTGAATTCGATCTTCGCTATCGGCTCCACCTTCTCCAAATCGATCGTGACGACCGCAAAAGGCGCACTTTGCCACCCGACGGTACCGCGCTGCGTCCAAAAGTAGCTGGAGGTGGAAAGCCCGTCCGTGAGTTGGATTTTGTCGTCCGGATCGGTACAATGTCGATAACCCGGGGCAGGAGTGAGGGAATATTTTTTATTCAACGCCATATTCGTCCCACTTTCGTCCCCCCGCACGCCACAAAAGGCACCCTGAGCAAAACACAAAAAAAGAGACAAAATTATCGTTCGATAACGTAGATAGTGGTTCATAAACGCCTCCTGATTAATTGTGGAATTTCGTTTTTCTTGTCACACCGTAGATTGTACACGAGGGAGGGGGAGAAAAATAGGGGGGGCGTTCAGAAGTGGCAAATGCGTTCCCGCGGCAAAACACCCCGTCAATCAGGTGGGTGGCCGAGGACGACCACCCTCCGAAGGGGGAATCGGGCAAAATCCCTCGGCACTTCATCTGGAATTACGCTTCGCTTCGTTCACGGCTCTTCTCACTCTCTGCTCGGGGGCGGCT
>JAUNBK010000110.1 GCA_030527105.1 Planctomycetia bacterium | reverse complement strand
AGTTGATGTGGTGAACGCGTTCCCGCAGCAAAACACCCCGTCAATTAGGTGGGTGGCCGAGGACGACCACCCTCCGAAAAGGGGAATTGGGCAAAATCCCTCGGCACTTCATCCGGAACTTCGCCCTCTGCTCCAGAAGGGGAACGGTTTTTCATTTCCCGCACATCTCACCAACCAACGATCGAGAACGTCGAAAGTCTATCGAAAGTTTTTTGAAGAAGCGTGAAAGGAAACAATTTTTCAAAAATGCACCCTCGCGAGCCACCCCAAAATCACAAATTCAAACGCCATTTTAGCGCACGCCGGCGCATTCCGTTTCAATCCAGCGTGCGTACTTTTCGTCGAACTCCAAAGTTTCGCAAATTTCGATCTCCGGCACGTCGTAGGAGTGGATTTCGCGAATGGTTTTTAGCACGCGCTCCTTATTTTGGAGCGTTGTTTTGAGGGAAATTCGCCACTCGTCCGTGTGTTGAATTTCTCCCTCCCACCAATAATGGCTCTGGATCGGTCCCGTCACTTGCGCGCAGGCGATTTGTTTAGTGCCAAGAAGTGTGGTGATGATCAATTCGCCCACACAAAGCTCATCGATCGTGAACTGAATAACGCAAATACTCATACAGACCTCATTATTTATAAAAAAACGGGGTTTTCTTGCAAATTGCTCTCGACAAATCTTTCAAAATCTGGTACAATACTCTGGAAGTGCTTCATTTCACAAGATACTAACACGACTTTTTTGAAAGGGATTTTCATGTCACAAGATATCAACAATGCCGCTGCGGAAGGCGCAAACCAGGAAGTACAGCGCACCGTTCAACTCAACGATGAAAAAGCGGTTTGCTGCTACGCCAACTTCTGCCGCGTTTCGGGAGCGCCCGAAGAGCTTATCATCGATTTCGGTTTGAACACCCAGCCGATTGGTATTCCGACGTCTCCTATCGACATTACCCAGCGTGTCGTAATGAATTATTACACCGCAAAACGAATGCTTCACGCGCTCCAGCTCACGCTCCAGCGCCACGAGGCGGCTTTCGGCGTCATTGAAGTGGACCTTCAGCGCCGCGCTCGACCGTCCGCACTCTCGCAGAACATTCCATCAGCCGAGCATTAATCCACGAATAACATTGATTTTTGGGATATCTTCTTTGGGGGACTCCCATGCAACACCGCGCGCACCACGGCAGAGCGGATTGGCTCAACAATCTGCGTGCCCATGCGGGCGGTGTTTTGTGGATTCTTGCTCACGCGCCAACGCCAACTATTCCCAATGCTCGCCATGCTCGCTCGTCGACGCAACCGGCACGGGGAGCGGCTGCAGCGCCTCTGCGTCCGCGCGTTCCATCACGGAGATCGCAACTTTCGCAAATTCCTGCTGGACTTCAACCGGCACTCGCGTCAGTCGCTCGGACATCGCGGCAACTCCAAAACCATTTTCTGCAGAAGTCTTCGAAAGCTGTCCTAAAAAGCCCGCGACCTGCGCGAAATTATGATCCGCCACGCGCCCCACGACGGGTTGAAACGTTTTGGCGAGGGCATCCACGCCGTTGTTTTCTATTTGCATGAACGCGTCCAGCCGAATCGCAAGGAAGCGCTCGCCCTGCTCGTTCACGACAGGCAGATTTTGGAGCACGACCAGCCCGCGACCTTTAACTTTGCGCGGGAACGGAGGTCCCTCATAAATCCCCGTCGCGTAAAGGAGCATCAAGCGTTCTGAACGATAAATACATTGGATCAAGCCGCGCGTCCCTGCCTGATCTTCCATATAAAACCGCCCTTCACTCACCTCGCGCAACGTCATTTTGCTCACCTTCATAAGCTCCCAAATGTTGACGATTACGTCGGGATGGCGAGACGCGAAGTGATACAACTCCTCGTCGCACGAGACAATTTGGAGCGGAAGCCGTCGATAAATCGAAACGTCCTTGAGGACGCGAGACACCCGTTCCTTGTCCTCTTGAGACAACTCGGCATACGGCGCCTGAATCTTCTGCAAGATTTCGCGCTTCGATTGAGCCGTCGTGCAGGCGGTGGTATAATGCGACACGCCCAAAATCTCCTGCCCTAAAATGGGTATATTCGCCAAAACGACCGCGAAAAAGAGGAGCAATCCTCCGAAACTCCGCGCCGTGTAGTGGTTTGTCAACATGATTACGCTCGTACTTCAATTCCTGAAAATTTCCATCGTCGTGATTTCTTCTACTACCAATTTCGGAATTGGAGGGGAAAAACACAAGAGAAAATTTGACGGTTACGGCGATTTTTCCAAATCTTTCGTCATACCGTGCCGGTTGCCTTGTTTAGAGAAAATGGGCGGCGTGGGAGAGAAACGCCGCCCCAATCGTTCTATTTTAGCAAAATTACGCGAAATCCCACGTCGAACACTCCTTGGTGCGGCTCGAAGAGACGAAACGACTCCAACGTGCTCCAGCGCGCGGGCGTGTACCACGACCCACCTCGCACGACGTGCTTGCCATCGCGAAGTGTCGACGTCCACTCGCTCACGTTGCCATGCACGTCGTATAATCCATAGGGATTCGGACGATAGCTCCCGACGAAGGCGCTCACTCGAACGCGGTCGTCGACGTTCGTGTCTGCAATTCGCCACGGTGGGAGAGCGTCTTTGCGTCCCAACCACGAGAATGTGTTGATTCGTTGGTTCGAAATGTCGGAGAGATTTTCGTATCGACCATAATCGACGTCCGCCTCCCCAAACCAAAATGGGGACGAGGTGCCGCCCGCCGCCGCAATTTTCCACTGTTCCTCGGTGGGGATGGCGAAATGGCGTCCCGTTTTTTCGCTCAGCCACTCGCAAAACGCACTCGCCTGCGCATAGGAAATTCGCACGACTGGCTGACGCGCTCGCGACAAAAGCCACCCCGCCTCGCCGGGGCTGAATTGAATAAAGTCGCTATATTCCCAACCCGAGTCGTGGGAGGGGTCGAAACATCGATATTGCTCGTTCGTTATTTCGAAGCGACCAACCGCAAAATCGGCGTCTGGAACGTGCGCAACTTCCAACGACACGCCGTTCCCCAAATCAAAACGTTCCGTCTTTGGAGGCGATTTTGGGGTGGGTTCTTTCGGCGCGCTGCGGGGCGTCAAACCGTCGCGATGCGGATAGGCGTTCTCTTCGGCGGCGGGCGGCGGCACGAACTCGGACGGATCCTCACCCACCGCTGTTTCTTGGAGCGCATACAACTTCCGCAGCGCCAAACGTCGCTCGAATTGGTGCTTCACCCTCGGCGCAATCTCGTAATTTCGCGACTCCCCCCAACTCCCATAATAGGGCGCGTTCAAATCGATCCAAGCGTACAATTTGTCCCACTCCTCCCGAGAAAGCGTCGTTTCGTAGTGCCCCTTCTTGAGAAGCTGCACCAAATGCGTCGCGTCGGCGTGAAATTCGTACGGCTGATGAACCCCCATCTGACTCTCTTTCGTCTGCGTGCGAACGAAGCGGCGCAATTGATAGTACGAAGGAGAAAAGCGCGATTTTTGATTATACCATCCGGCATTCTCGAAAGCAGGCACGGGATGTCCCGCCCGGAACGACACCGCGCCGCGTTCCTCGTGGCACGCAACGCACTTCGCGTCCAGAATTGGTTGAATCTCGCGCTCAAAACTAAAACCACGCGCCGCGCCATAAAACGGCGTTAATTCAACGGGAGGCATTTTTGCTGCGGTTGGTGTCCTCATCGGAGGTGGAACGGAATTTTGATTTTCGTGGCAGCCCGAACACGAGACCGACTCGCCAGGCATCGCCGTTGTCCACGACCTCATATATTGTACCGCGCGCCCTTCCTCATCGAGAGGTTGAAACGCAACGGGCGTATACGCCGGAATGCGGAAACTTGCCGAGCCGTCGGGATAAACAGGCACCGTCCCGAGGATGCGCTTCGGATCCCACGGTCCGTCCAATCCCACGCTATGTGGCTCGGCTCCCATTCCCTGATAGCTAAATTCATACGTGACGAGGCGCAACGGTTTGTTCGGCCCGGGCGGCACGCCCTTCAGTCCCCCGCCAAAATAAACGTCCGCGATAAAAACGTCCGCATCCTTTCGCTCATCGTCTCTGCGCTCCAAAAGTGCCGGCGGACGTGTTGTTTTTCGCAGCGGAGTCGGCTCAAAAAGCGCATATCCCGGCGCCGACTTGAGGGGGAGAATGTTGTCAAAAATATCGACCAGGCAAATTTCCCACGGACTCTGGGCGTTTCGTTTGCACGACACGAGGAAAAACTCCTCAGAAATCGGGAACGGGTGCGTGAATTTGGGCCAATTTTGCGCGATGGGCAGGTCGAGAATCACCCTCTGGACCGGCTTTCCCCACCCCGGGATTCTCTGGATCGCACCTTCGTTTTCTTTGCGACCTTTGGAGGGATCAAACAGAACCAAATCTCCCACGCGATTTTGCTCGTGGTGCCCCGTAACGATTGCCGCGAAACGACTCCCGCTGCCGGGCAGAGGGCGCGCATAAAACATCGCGGCGGGATAATACGAGCCGCTGCCGTAGTACTCGGATTGATTCGTGCCGTCGGGATTCGCGTGAAACAAAATTCTCGAAAAACCGTGGGGTAAATCAGAGTATTCCCAACGCAAATAAAGAACTCGCCCGTTCGGGAGGAGCGTGGGACACCAATCGTGGTCTTGCTCCAGCGTGAGTTGTCGAATTTTGCCGTCGGAAGCGTATTTTCGATACAAATTGCAGACGTGTCCCGACCCATCAATACATGGCACACCCGTGAAACACGCGGTCGAACAGAAGATCACTCCGTCGTCGGGGAGGTAGCATGCGTCATAATTATCGACGTCGGGATCCTCGATCGTTGGGAAGAGCGTCGCCTCGGCAGGAGTTTTCGCGCCCTCCGCAAGACGCAACTCCCACAAACGCCACGCATTCCCCGGGAGGTTGGGCGAGGGCATGGAGAAAAGAAGCCGATCCGCATCAAAATGGAGTTCCAAATCGCCCACGAAGAAGTCGTTTGGCGGCATGAAAATCGTGCTCTCCTCGCTCGAATGAATATCGATCATTTGGATCGTATTTTCGTACCCACTTTTGGGGAGCACGCTGTTACTATTGTAGTTGTGCGGGAGGCCGAGCTGGCTGTCTTTTCGTTTGATAAAGAGAATTTGTCGGAAGTCCACATCGGGGTTCGCAAGGAGAGCTTCTCGGCGCAAGAGCGCAAACTCGGCTTCGTCTTTCTTTTCGCCACTTTCGAAATGCGACAAGCGCTCGAGAAATTCCGCTCCTCGAGGGTAATTTGTGCCGTGTTTCGCGACGAGAAATTCCACAGCGCGACGCAGCGGTGCCGTGGGAAGCTGCGGCTCCAACTTGGGAGGATTCTCCAACGCCAGGCGCTGTGCCGTATCGATTTTGTGCTCGAGGATATTGAGAATCAACATCTCGGCATTTTTTCGAAAAAATTCATCTGCATTGTCATATAAAAGCGAAAAACGCCACGGAAGCGCGAAAACGTCGCACTCCCCCACGCGCGAGAGCGTGAGCGCGTAGAAAGGTCCGCCGGGTGTTTTGGCTAGCGGAACCGTGCTCGGCGACGCGATTTGACACTTCGAAAACGCAGGGAAAACGGCGTTCGACATCCAAAAAACGCCTCGATCCTCGCAAAGTCCGCGCCACATGAACGCCTGCGGGTCGGCAGGGGCGAGTCCCGCCTGAATTCGGTCGTCGCCAAACGTCATTGGGGAGGAGGAAACGGTCGCCCACTCTAATTTTTGCAACAGAAGTGGAGCGCCGCCCGTGAGCAAAATGCGTCGAGGCGCTTGATTTTGGGCAAAATGGCGAATTTTTTCAAGCGATCGCGCGCCAAAAAGGGGCGTTGCGTCGGAAATTTTGTCTCCCTGATGGATCCAAAGCGCCTCAAAACGCGACAAATCCGCCAGCGTGCCATCTTTATGAACGATTTCGCCATCGGGATTAAAATAAAGAATCTCCAAGTCCAAAGAATCGCTCCTTTTTTCAAGACGTTCCGCCACTTCGAAAACGAAACTGGACTCCAATTCGGTCGGCAGACCAACGGGCTGATCCAACACGAGACCAGCGAGGATTTTATTTTCAGCAGCTTGCGCGACCAGAAGGAAGGCAGAGCACAAGAATCCGACGAAAAATAACGTGCGCAAAGCGCAAAGGTGGGTAGTTTTCATGATTTTTCCTTTTTTGGACGATTGGAATAAAGATATATACTCGTTCTCCTTTAAAATTCCCGCCTTGCGTGACGCTTTACGAGCCGTGGTGCGTAGCTCCAACGGCGGACGGAACCGGAAATTTCAACGCGAAGTATTATGCTTTGCGTCAAAATTTCCCGCATTGAGCCCGTCGTTTGAACTTCCGTGCCACGGCTCCGCTCTTTCTCGTGAAAACTCAAATCCATTCGAGCGTCAGCGCAACACCCCAAGCCCACGACAAACATCATATGCGATCGAACACAAACGCTGCGGGTGCGCGAAATATCCGGTGGGGGAAATTATTTCATAGAGCAATGTCGACAAATTCGAAAATACGTTGCGCTCAATCCTTTCCCTCGCTTGAAAATGTCGCTTTTGATTCCGCAATTTTCTCGCAAATTTCTGCTTCGCAAGGTCGGGTGCATCGCATGTTTCGACGCGTCGAATCAATGTGTCAAGCAAATCAGGGTGCTCACCCAACGTATGAATCATCGTGCTAAAATAACGCCATCGGGGAGGGTTGGCGCGCAGGTGTTCGACCGTGGGGGCCGTCGAAAAGTTCGATCCATGCAAACGATATTGGATCAAGCTTTCGTCGAGATAATAAGCGCGCGCGAAAAGAGGTGCCAGGAGATAAATCCAAATGTCGTGGCAGTTGATGTTCGCGGGGACGGGCAGGATTTTGTCCAAAATCGATTTTCGTACCGACATCGTGCACCCCGTCCAGAACTTCATCGTGTGCCCGTCGGGATAAAAATGGCTCCAAAACTCACGAATGTGCATTCTGCGCAAATATTCGTCCAGAAGCATATTTTGGAAAACGCCCTCACCATCGACCAACTCGGCATTCGAGGTAAGAACTCCGACTTCAAGATTTTGCTCGAAGATGTCCATCACCCTTTCGACACGATTCTCTTTCCAAATATCATCCGAATCCGCGACAATAACGATCTCTTTGGAGGGCAAAGCCAACACACGATCAAAGTTTCTCGTGCATCCGATGTTCTCCTCGTTGCGATAAATCCGAACATCAAACGGAACTTTTGACTTCCAATCGTACAAAATCTCAACAGTTCGGTCGTTTGAGTTGTTGTCGCAAAAAACAACTTCGTCCGGGAGCCGTGTCTGGCGCGCCATGCTTTCGAGTTGCTGCGACAAAAAACGTTCGCTATTGTAAACCGCGATTGCAACGGAAGACGTGAGCCGTTTCATCGTTCGCCCCCCCTTTCTTCGTCGTCATGCCAAATGGAATTCAGCCCTGAATTCAAAAAGGATATCAAACGCGTGCGCGGATCGAGATTTTGCTCGAATCCAACTTCTTTGACCAAACGCGAATTGTCGCCAAGAATCATAGGAGGTTGAGAGGTTGGCTCGTTTTGAAATTCCAAAAGATCCTCTCGTCCATAATGACGCGCAATTTCGGTGGCGAGGTCTCCCACTTTAATGGGAATTCCAGAGCAAATATTGAAGCACCCGGTGGCGTCGGAACTGAGGAGTGCGACAAATGCCGCCGCCACGTCGCCTGCGAAGAGATAATCCTTCACGAGTTGTGGAGATCGAATGGAGACAGGGCGATTTTTGCTCAGGTTTTCGATGAGATGAGGGACGAGGCGCTCCGGTTGCTCGTGCTCTCCATAGGTGTAAAAAATTCTTCCCCACGCAAAAGAGAAACCCATTTTCTCTGCATACAACTCAGCGGTTTGGCGGAGGATATTCTTGCACTTTGCATAAGTTGAAGTCGGATTTAATGCCATATCTTCGCGAAGAGGTTCGTTTTTGAACCCGTACTCAAAACACGTTCCAGCACAAACCGCTCGCGTCCCGCCGTGAGAATAAAACTGTTTGAGAAGCTCGAAAGAGGAATGGAGCCAGTCGAAATTGCTCCGGTCTTCGAGGTACGTTTGTGCTTTCGTTTCCCACGCGAAGTGCAAAAGGTGCGTTGGCGATACGTACGAGATCACCTCCTTGATCGAATGAAGGCTCAACAAATCCGCATGAATCCAATGCCTACGCCCTGCGTCATGAGTCGGAAGGCTTGACGAAACGCAGAAAACCTCGCAGCCACTTTCGATTAATGGTCGGACAGCATACTGCCCAATAAGCCCCGATGCTCCCGTGAGTAAGACTCTCATTGCAACTCAACCCCTTCAAATGCTGGCACTCGGTCGGAAATCAGTGGGTGGGCGGCGTCTTTCG
This sequence comes from Planctomycetia bacterium, assembly GCA_030527105.1. Classification (GTDB taxonomy): domain Bacteria; phylum Planctomycetota; class Planctomycetia; order Pirellulales; family Thermoguttaceae; genus RGIG3701. Next base: position 3,077 of record JAUNBK010000110.1, on the reverse strand, counting down.
GCGAAATGTCGGAGCACTCCAACGGAAATTGGATTCCGATCTTCGGGTCCGCAAAATGAAGTCCGCCCTCATTTTGTGGCGCATAAAATGCCGTGTTGAAATACAAAAACTCCACGTCGTCGGAAAGCGCTTGAAATCCATGCGCAAAACCTTCTGGGATATACAACGCCTCGTGCTTCTTCTCGGACAATTCAACGCCTACCCATTGGAGAAACGTTGGCGACCCTTTTCGAATATCAACCAGCACATCAAAAACGCGTCCTTTCACGCAGATCGCGATTTTCACTTCTGCGTCGGGTGGGTATTGAAAATGAAGTCCCCGAATCGCGCCACGGCGCGCAGTGTGCGAAAAATTGACGTTGACGATTGGTTTTTTGAGACCAATTTCTTCAAATTCTTTCTGGCAGAACAAACGAACGAAGCACCCACGATGATCCTGCCGAGGATCCAACGTGATGTGGTACGCGCCGGGGAGCGAAAGGGGAGAAAATTGCATCATATTCTACTTAATCCAAGTCGGGGCGAACTCTTCGCCAATCTGGATGAACGCGCTTTCGCGATTCCAATTGGCGTGCGACGATTGATAACAACGCTTGCACTCATTGCACATGCACTCTTCGTTCACGCAGGCGCGAAAGTTTTGAAATTCTTCTGAATTCCACAGTTGTTCAAAATGCTCCGCACTCTCGAACTTGAAGAACGTTCGCGGAATCGATTGGCACGGACGAACGAACCCATCCGCGCCGATGAAGAAATCGCGCCACGCAACGTAGCAATTTTTGTGGTATTGCTCCCCCGCAACGTCGTCCCCTTGAAGGTAGGGGAGTTTGATTTTGATTCCCAATTCTTCCGCGATTTTGGTCGCCTCGCCGAAGCATTTTTCGACGCGATCGCGCTGATTATGAAGCGTTTCGTGCAGGAGATCGGGTGAAAAAGCTGTCAGATAAACACCTTTCACTTCTTCCAAACCAATTTCTGCCGCAAGGCGCACCAGCCCGGGCAACTCATCGATATTGGACTCCATCATCGTCATAACGAAATTCATATAGGGATACGGCACGCCTTTTTCGCGCTTCATTCTCACGATGCTCTTCAGCTGCTCGACGATGAAATCGAGATTCGATCGGACGCGAATTCTGTCGTTTGTGGCGCTCGTGCAGCCGTCGAGACTGATCGCCATGATGTCGACTCGGCAATCAAACAAATCGTTTTGGATTTTGTCGAGCCGCATTCCGTTCGTGACGAAGTACTTTCGCACGGGGAACTCGTTTAGAAACTCGAGTATTTCGTGAAATTGAGGGTGCATCGTCGGCTCTCCCCAGCCGAAAAGCGTCACTTCCTCGACCTTATTGAGGAGAGGCGCGAGCTTTTTTATCGTCTCGAACGGGAGCGTCGTGAGCGTGAAATTCGCCTCGTCGCGCCCACACATAATGCAGCGCAAGTTGCACGCATTGGTGAGTTCCAAGACCAGCCGTTGCGGGAGCGACTTCAGTGAGCGCGCGCCGTTGCGCATCTCCTCCTGATTGAGGAGCGTATTTTCCCTCTGCTCGTTCGTCAGAGTGCCCACTTGCAAAAGTCCGGTAGTTTTAGCACGTAAAATATCCATAGGAAACTCTTTTTGCTTATTGTACATTAGGATTCTCGTTCTGCGCGGTATTTTGCGAGCCGAGGTGCGGAAGCTCCAACGGCGGACAGAACGGGAAATTTCAACGCGAGGTATTATAATTGTTCCACACCGCCCAAGGGGTGTTGCCTGATTCCCACATTTCGTTCAAGGCAATTTTGTCACGCAGGGTGTCCATGCAGTGCCAAAAGCCATCAAATTTGTACGCGTGCAGCTCTCCCCGACTCGCGAGCGTCTCAAGCGGCTCCTTCTCCCACGCGATATCGTTTTCGTTCGGAATAAAATCGAGCACCTCGGGTTGACAAACGAAAAAACCCGCATTGATCCACGCTCCGTCGCCGCGAGGCTTCTCTTTGAAGTGCGTCACGAGGTCGTTTGGTTGAATCTCTAGCGCTCCGAAGCGCCCCGCATATTGAATCGCCGTCATCGTTGCGAGTTTCCCACTGGCTTGGTGGGACGCAACAAGTTCCGGGACATTGATATTCGCCACGCCGTCGCCGTACGTCATCATGAACGGCTCGTCGCCGAGATATTTTTGCACGCGCTTGATTCGACTTCCTGTCAGCGTTTCTTTGCCCGTGTCGATAATCGTGACGCGCCAGGGTTCCGAGAACGTTTTATGGATTTCGATGGAATTATCGCGCATATCGATCGTGATGTCGGAGGAGAGCGCGTAATAATTGATGAAATAATCCTTTATAACGTGGGACAAATAGCCCGCAAGGATGAGGAAATCGTTGTATCCATAGTGCGAGTATATCTTCATGATGTGCCAAAGGATCGGTCGGTCGCCAATTTCGACCATAGGTTTAGGCTTCAGCCCCGTTTCCTCGGACAGCCGCGTCCCGAGTCCGCCGGCAAGAATAAGCACTTTCATACTTGGAACTCCCGTTTTATACTCATCGTCCTTTAAAATTCCCGTTTTACGCGATGCTTCGCAAGCCGTGACGCGTAGCTCCGACGGTTTTTTCGTTGCGAAAAACGCTGGTTAACCACAAATAAACCAACCGGGGGGATTTTTTCAACTTTTGATTGTCGTTTGGTTTTTCCCCGGGCTTCGGACTTGCTCGCAGGGGCGCTCTTCCTCCCTTATTTGGGATTGGGCATTCTTCCCACCCTACTCTTTTTCCTCCCAACTTTTTCTCCGCCACGACGCGCATTCGACGCTACGGCGCTTCTCTCTCACTGCTCGGGGGCGGCTCCGCATTCGCCCCCTTGCGTTCGTTCGTTACGCCTCCGCGATTAGCTATGAACTAGGGGACGAAGAGAAGGCGGAAGCCAACGCTGTCGCCCGAGTCCGTCGGGTCGCTGCCGTACCGGCTCGCGGTCCGACAGTACTCGGCGCCGTAGTTGCACCAGCCACCGCCACGATTCACCCGGTCCGAACCACTATTAGGGCCTTTCGGGTCGCTCGTTGGCGACTCCACGTACTCCCCATACCAATCTTGACACC
>JAUNBK010000203.1 GCA_030527105.1 Planctomycetia bacterium | reverse complement strand
CTGAACTACGAGCTGCGCCCTTCGTTCTCGGCTCAGGAGAATCCCGAACGCGAAAAATTTTTTGAAGGCACCCTCTCGCACGGAATGGGCTTGACGATGACCCTACGTGGGGGAGGATTCAAAAGAAAAAATTCAAACATGAAGTATTATAGAGCAATAATCAGCCAAAAAATAAGATTATGTGGCGTTTTCTTGTGGTGTTTGGACTTGACGCATTCTGTTTTTTTATTATAATACACAGTGCATATCGCACTTTAGAATTTCGGTTTTGTTCGTCGTTGGAGCGGCGCGCCACGGCTCATCACTTTTTTCGTGAAAACTCAAATTCATTCAAGCTGCGGTACAAATGGAGTTGCTTGCTCTCGACTCACATCAGCGTCTCGCAGGAAGCAGTAGAAAAAACCTTTAGTGAAAAAATTGCAATGGAAAAAGATATACTGGATCGGACAAAGAATATTCACAAACGTCTCAGCCAGCTCAAGGATTCCCTCGAGTTTGACGAAAAGAAAGCGCGCGTGGTTGATATCGAGCATGAGATGGTCTCCAACGTCGACTTTTGGAATGTTCCAGAGAAAACCAACGCTATTGTTGCGGAATTGAAGGGGCTAAAATCCGTCTTAAAACCTTTGGAAGAAGCGTGGCGCGCCTTAGAAGACCTCGAGACGATGATCGAAATGGCGGAAGACGACGACTCTTTTCTTGACGAGATTCCGACGCAGCTCGACGAGTTGGAGAAGGATTTGGAGCACCTCGAACTTTATACGCTCTTGAGTGGCACGCACGACAATGCCGACGCGATTCTCTCCATAAATGCGAGGGACGGTGGAACCGACGCAAACGACTGGGCGGAGATGCTCCTGCGCATGTATATCAACTGGGGACAGATGCATGGCTACAAAATCGAGATTCTCGACCGACTCGATAACGAGGAAGCGGGCATTAATAGCGCCGTCATTGCGATCCGCGGACCTCTCGCCTACGGCTACCTCAAAGGAGAAGCGGGTATGCATCGTCTCGTGAGAATCTCGCCGTTCAACTCGGAAGGGAAGCGACAGACGAGTTTTGCCGCCGTTGATGTCGCTCCAGACGTCGAAAACTCCACGGAAATTGAAATTCGTGACGCAGACATTCGCGAGGACGTCTTTCGAGCAAGCGGCGCGGGAGGGCAGCACGTCAATAAAACTTCAAGCGCCATTCGACTCACGCACCTTCCCACGGGGATCGTTGTGCAGTGCCAAAACGAACGGAGCCAGCATCAAAATCGGGCTGCCGCGCTCAAAATGCTGCGTGCGAGGCTTGCGCGAATTGAAGAGGAGAAACGCGAGCAGGAGCAGGCGGACAAATACAACGAGAAGGCGAAAGTCGGTTTCGGCTCCCAAATTCGAAGCTACTTTCTTCATCCCGATCAGCGCGTGAAGGATGCTCGAACGGGCTACTACATGGGCAACTTCAACGCCGTGCTCGATGGCAATATTCAAGGTTTTCTCGACGCCTACCTCCGTTGGTACGTCAAAGGAGAGCAGGCGGGCGACTTGGATTGATTGGAGGCAATTTTTATTTTTTCGTTGCCACTTTTATAAATACTGCAACAGTTCATTTGTCATCAGTGGATTATGCACAAGTATTGGAAACGCTTCCGAGGGGCACCTTTGTTTATCTTGATCCGCCCTATGATCCAGTTTCTGATACTGCGAGTTTTGCAGGATACACAAAAGGTGGTTTTTCTCGTGAAGATCAAATCCGACTGCGTGAATATTGCGATATTTTAACGGCTTGTATCGAGGAAGACGAGGATGAATCTCTATTTTGACATGTCTTTGGTCGAGGGATACCAGAGTGTTTCACAACGAACACGGCTATTGACCGAAAACTGGGTTGCACAGAACATGTTCTGCCCCCGTTGTGGTCATCCCGAGCTGAAACATTTTCAAAACAATTATCCTGTAGCTGACTTTTTCTGTCCCAATTGTCAGAATCAATTTGAATTGAAAAGCAAAAATGGTTTTTGGGGAGGCAGTGTTAATGATGGAGCCTATCACA
>JAUNBK010000017.1 GCA_030527105.1 Planctomycetia bacterium | reverse complement strand
GGATTGTGTGAGAAAAACAACGGGGAATCTCCTTGAAGGAGTCGTTCGAAGATAGTTACTTGGATTTTGCGTCAAAGTGCGAAGAATGTGGAGTTTGAGTGAAAGATGGTTCGGTTTTTTTAAGATTTTTTACAAAAAAAGGGTGAAAATAGCAGAATCGCTCTTTACTAAAACGGAAAAATTTGGAACAATGGGGCTGTTCCGTTCAGAGACAAAAAGTGAACGAAGAACAGGTAGAAAAAAGAACACAAGATTTTCGGCACATACAGCCGCATTTTTCTCAAGGAGTTTGTTTACATGAAAAAGTCGAATTGTTTTTGGATTTTGGGTGTGGTGATCGTCGGTGTCGTGCTCACTTGCACCGTTGTCGCGCAGCAGTCGGGTAAGGCTCCCACGCAGCGTTCCGTCGCTCTTGTTGACGTCTACTACATCATTTCTCAAAACGCACGTTTGCAGCAGGAGATGAAGCAGATCGAGCAAAAGTACGAGAAGGCAATGCAAGACGTCAACGCATCGCGGCAGGAGTTGGTGAAACTCGAAGATATGATGCGCAACTATGAGCCTAACTCTGAGAAATATCGCGAGGGAGAGCAGTTGTTCCTCAAGCGCGCACGCGATTTGGAGTCCCAAGTCAATCTTCTCATCAAACAGATGACAGAAGAGCAGTTCCAAGTTACGAACGCGGCGTACAACAACGTCGTCTTTCACACGAAGCGCTGCGCACAATACTTCGGCATGTCGGTTGTTCTCAACTATAATCGAGAAAACAAGCCGATCGACCAAGTTCCGCTTCTTCCCTCCATTCAGCAGTACCAAAATCTGTTCCGTACGTATCGGCAGTCGCTTCTCGTAGGAAAAGCGGTCGTTTGGGCAGACGAAAGCTCGGTGGAGCTGACCTCGATGGTCTTGAATGAAATCCAGAAGGCAGACCCCTCGACGAAGCGCGCCCCTGAGACGACCGTCCAAGCGAAACCCGCTGCGCCCAATGCTGCCGTGGGTGCCCAAGCGCGTCCGCAGACTCGCCCCTGATTTCCGCTGAAGTTTTTGTTTAGCCCTCTTCGTTCACGCCCTTTTTAGGGACAAAACGAAGCGATTCCTCAACCTCTTCCACCCCTGATTCAGGCGGATTGGAAGAGGTTTTTTTCGCTCCCAAAACGGTCGGCGTGGGAATTTTCGACGCGTTTGACGAGACGTTTCGAGAGGCGCTTCCTCCCCACTCGGCAAAAATGTTGTCGACCAAATGTTGCGACAAAAGACGCGCGTCTTCACGCTTCTTCTCTTGCTGCGGAGGCGATGATAAAGCGACAGACCCATCCGATAAAACGACCGCCGCAGAGGGCGTCTGCGTTGGAGGCGTTTCGACGGAGCCTTGCGTCTCAGCCAAATCCTGCGCTTCGGCACTTTGCGCGCTGGAAATCTCCTGAACTTGCGTGGCTTCTGGAAAGATTGCGGCATCCGCCTCGACCATCTGAATCGGCGCAGCAGCAAGCTCGGACGTCGCGAGAGTGGCGCTCTCCAACGCCGCAACCTGTGGATTTTGGCCCTCAATCTCCTCCAAATAGCCTGTGGGGAGGATTATATTGTTGCCCGACAAGGCGCGCAAATTGAAGTTCCTGATGAGAAGAATGAGGTCTTGCACGTCGACAATTTGGTTGTCATTAAAATCGGCGTACTTCGTCACTCCAACCGTGTCGGACGTGATTTTATTCCCGAACGAACGAATGAAGAGAATAAGGTCTTGGACGTCAATTCGTCCATTGTCATCGAGATCGTACGGAACTGCCGCGACGAGAATGGCGTGGGTGTCTCCGTTGATCTCAAGCTGCGTCGTTTGGACCGCGTCCTGGTTTGAAGTGCCGACCCCACCAGCGGGCGACAACGCCACACGAGCGAGAAGGAGAACGCCCTCGTCCGAGTCTGCCTCGGTGGCGACGTCCGCATAAAACGTGACGCGCATCATTCCTCCACCAATCGAGACCGGGTCGCTCATGCGGAGAGAGACCCCGCTGCGCGCGACGGATTGATCGAGCGTCGGCACGAAGAAATGGGGGTCGTACACAAACTCCGTCTGCGTGGCGACAAGACCCGAGTTGCTCCACAACTCCACCCAAAGCGTGTTCCACTCCGAGATCGTCCGGTCGGAAGAGGGAATTTCGGCAACCGAATCGTTGAAAGAGGTTTGATTCCCATTTTTCTTGAGGACGGGCGTGATTTGGCTCTCCGAAATCTGGATAGAATGGTACGGCGTCGTGTTGCTCTCGGACGCAAAAAGCTGGAGCGTCGCGGGAAGAACGGCGTCCGTCGTGCACTCATAAACGCCGTCGTGCGTCGATAAACTCCCTTCCCCCTCCTGAATGCGGAAGATTGCGGGGTCCAACACGCCGTCGACAGTGCGAGGGATAAAGTCGATCTGCAATTCATTTTGTCGTGCGGAATCTCCCACCTGAACCTCTAAAAGAGATTCCGAATAGACAACCGCATCCCGCAAACTTGTGCAACTCGCGAGATAAAGACGAACGAGACCCGTATTGTAGCACTCCAGCAGGTCCAAAGAGGAGCAGCCGCCAACGTCGAGCGTCGTGAGTCGGGGAAGGTTGGCGCAAACGAGCGTCGTGAGATTTTCGCACCCCGAAACGTTGAGTTCCTCCAACGCCGTCCCCTCGCAAAGAAGCTCTTTCAACGACGAGCAGCCCGAGACGCTGAGCGATTTGAGCACGGCATTGTTGTACGACACGTCCTGAAGGAGGTCGCAATTGTCGAGCTTGAGCGATTCGAGCGCAAACTCAGTCGTATTGACGGCGTCCAATGCGTCGCACCCAGAAAGATCGAGCGAAACGAGCGCGTTGCCGCTAAAGTTCATCTCGCTAAGTTGGGAGCATTGCGAAAAATCGAGCGAAGAAAGCCGATTCCCCGAACAATCCACCAACGTGAGAGACTCCAACCCACTGGCGAAGAGCGAAACGAGTTGATTCTCGGCGCAGTTCAAAGTCTCAAGTGCCGCGCAATCCATCACGTTGAGGGTCGAAAGTCGATTGCCCGAGCAATTTAGGGAGATAAGCTGCGTGCAACCCAAGAGATCCAACTGCGTGAGTCCCGTTTGGGCGCACTCAAGGTCCCCCAAACCACTGTTGCGGGCTTTGAGGGAGAATGCGTTTCGTGGCGAAATCGTGAGCGAGAGGAGCGCGGAACAACTTTCAACGTTGAGCGATTCAAGCGCCGACCCCACGTCGAGAGACGAAAGCGCGAGGCAGCGCGATAAATCGAGCGACACCACCTTTGCCAAATCGTATTGAATATCGATCAACTCTCGACACCCGTGTGCATCAATAGAAACGAGGTCCGTGTCGTCGCACTCCAACACCTCAAGTGAGGAACATGCCGAGACGTCCAGGTGCGTCATTGGGGAGGTCGTGTTGTGATTGTTCGAAAGAACCAAACGATCCAAATTCGTGCAGCCATTGAGTCGAATCGAGCGGAGAGCGTTATTCGCGCACGTCAAATCGACAAGCGCTGAGCAACCAGAAACATCGAGCGATTCGAGGATGCCATCAGGGCAATAGAGCACGTCCAACGCGCGGCAGTTGGAAAGATTCAACGACACAAGAGGATTTTCGTCATAAACGAGGTTGGTAAGATTCGCGCTGCCGCTTAAATTGAGCGAGGAAAGGCGGTTGTTCGAGCAATCCACATCGACGAGAGCGCTGCCGGAGTACGTGAAAGTGGTAAGTTGATTCGTGCTGCAGTCCAATCTTTCGAGCGAGGCGCAGCCCGAAAGGCTCAGCTGGGTGAGTGCGTTGATCGAGCAGTCCAAGGAGAGAAGCTGCGTGCAATTCGACACATCAAGGGACGACAACTTCTCCATCCCGGAAAGCGTTAAATCGAGAAGCGCGGTGCAGCCCGAAAGATTGAGCGTGGCAAGCGTCTCGGAATAAATCGAAAAGTCGACAAGCGACGTGCAGTTGGAGAGATTCATCGTTTCGAGCAGATTGTTGTCCGCGTCAACGTACTCCAATCGAGAACACCCGCTGAGATTGAGGGTTTTGATTTGATTCCCAGCGCAATATACTTCCTTTAGAGAGTTGCTCGACAACGTGAGCGTCGTGAGTTGATTGTCTTCGCACCTTAACTCCTCGAGCGCGGCGCAATTCGTCACGCGAATTTGAGTGATATTGTTTGACGAGCAATCAAAATAGCGCAGGTAGAAAAAGCCGGAGAGCGAAATGGTTCCACTCAGATTCATGTCGGTACAAGTTGCACCGACGAGGCGCAGCGCCCCGTTGATCTCTTCCCACTCCGCGTCCTCGACGTTCATTTTTAAGGAATTCACGACGAAATTTCTCTCGACCGTGTTGTAGGAAGGGTCGGCGCCCAAAATCTCTTCAGCCATGGGAGACTCCAAGTTAGTAAAAAAGGTTGTTGACGTTGGGTTGGAAACCAATTCGCAAGACGTTTCTTCTTGCGAGTAGAGCGAACAGGGAGTGGAATTGTCGCAATCCGGCGCATTCAGGAGCGGAACGTTGGACAAAAGGAGACGTGCCTCAAGTTCTTCTGCCCGAAGTTGGTGCCGTCGGGTGCGTAAGTGGGAGTGCGATGGATTCATTTTTTTGCTTCCTTTGCAATTGTCGATTTTCGTTTCTGCTGAAAAAAGGATATTTCACTAAGCAATTAGGGACCTGCCCCCATCGGAAGGTATCGACCTAAACGAGGTTGCGCCTTCAATTTTTGATGATACAAAATCCTTTGTTGTGATTCATTAAAACACCAAAATTCTACGGAATTGGCACCCCTTTTATTTCGAATTCATATTCGACTTGATAAAGTCCGCCGGGGCGCGGGAAAATAAGCGTCCAATCGCGTACGTTCTCGTGGAAAGAGGGCGGGATCGGGATATAAATCTCCGCTGCTATTTCGTTCGACGTCTGGCGCAGCAGTTCCGAGCGCTCCGACTCCAGGCGTTCGGAAGTCGTGGCGCAAACCAACGACGCATTGTTCTCATAAATCCACGTGCGGTGCGACTCCATCGCGTCGTAAGAATTTTCGTAACGATAGCGCAAGCCAGCGATCAAATACTCTTTCACGCTCCCGTCCGGGGCGGCAATTTTCTCCGAGCGCAAACTCGAGAGCGTCGTCAAAAGCGCTGCCGTGCGATGAGAGACGGGCGAGAACTCACGATTGAGTTTCTGGTCGAGAGACTCAAACTTAAAATCTATCGTCTCGCTCGCCGCCACGGCAGAAAAATGCCCTCGAAGCGAGAGAAAATCGTACGCTCTCATCGATTCCGTCGCGGCTGGGGTGAGAGGGACGGGGATATCCATCGAGGCTCGGATTTCTTTCGCGCCAAATGGGATTTCGTGGATGCGTTTTTGAAGCGCCGACGTCGCGTCCTGCGTCTCGCCCGACGATTTCACGAAAGAAGCGCCGACGAGGGTGAGTTGCCCAAAAATCGGACGAATCCGCGGCTCCCAACCTAAGTCCAACTGAATCTGCGTCGATGTGACACGATTTTCTAAAAGCGTCGAGGACGTGATTTTTGTCGCCTCCAAACGAAATGGTCCCATGTATGCCGCAAGGGGATTCTTGTCGGCATGGCGCGGTGTCGCGCGTCGCGAAGGGACGAAATACCACGCCGCCTCGCGACCTCGCGATTGAAGCGTCAGACGATGCGCGTCGCACACACGATCCACATACTCCCAAAAAGAAAGCCCCGATCCCTCCGTTGGCTCAAGCAAGATCGAGCCGTCAGTCGTCGTGAAAATCTCATTGTGCGTTTGTTTTTGAATTTCGCTCAGAACTTCGTTTAGAGTCGCTTTTTGGGAAAGAACGATTCGCCCCGCCTCGAGCGAGTCGGCAGACTTTTGTTTCTCCAACTGAATTCGGATGCGACTGAGTCGAAGTCGAGCCTCCGCGCTTGGCGAGGCGGCAGGCAAAAACGGAAGCGCCTCCGGTCCCATCTGAATCAACGCCTGTTCCGCCGCATTGCGCGTCACGACCGAGGGATGGCTCAACTCGCGCACACGCTGCCCGACTTCCTCTTCACTCACTCCACCAAGGAGCAATACGATAAATGCCAACGTTTTGAACATGATCTTTCCTCACTTTACTCTTCTTTCGCCTGATTTTGCATTTTCTCTCTCTTCTCTTTGCGTCGTTTTCGATATTTCGCCCACAGGTGTGGGATCAAAATGCGCATCGGCATCCGAAGCGCGTGCGAACGAATATATAGCCCCAGCTTCCCCACTCGCTGCGTCGGCGTCTCGCTTCCGGGCACATGCGGCAGCGCGCACGTAGGTACCACCGCGTCCATAATGGCGTTGCTCAAAACGCCGCCGAATTTTCTCACCTCGCGAAGGAAGTCCGGGGGAAACGGCGTCCCCAACAATTTGTCACAAAAATGGACGGCATAATACAAAGGTCGATTCAAGCGCAGTGTTTCGTTTCGGCGGAGCAATTTGTCGAAAAAGTCGGCATCTCGGCGTCCAAAATATCGAAACATATCGTTCAAATCGAGAAAATCTCGGGCGCAATCCCACAACTCGCCGTCTTGAAAAGTATGAACGGCGCTATGAAGCAACATGTCGCACGGCTCGAGAGTGAAAAGGTTGTTTTCTCCGGGGAGCGGCGTGGCGCACTCGAAAAGAAGCGCGGCGTCCACCGTGAGTTTCCCCGTGCGTGGAAGTATCGTGTGATGAACATCCAAAGCCACATCTCGCTGCGCGTTGCGCATGGGGGGAATCTCGTGCATCCAATCTCGATAAAAATGGTCGTCGTAGGCGGATTCCTTCGAGATGAACCACCCCCCCAGCATGAGCGCAGTTTCGACTGTGCCCAATTGGGCTTGAGGCACCATAATATCGACGTCGACGGAGATTCGTCCGCGCGACCAGGGAAGATTCGCGACGTGGTACGCCGCCCCTTTGAGTAACACCACGGGGACGCTGGCGGCGGAGGCGTCAAACCTTTGAAACTCGCGCAGCACATGGCAGATTCTGTCGATTTCCCACAGGATTTGTCGCCTGCCTCGCTCGCTCTTTACGCGTGCCGACTCCAACAGCCAACGACTTTCGGGAGGCACGACGTCGAGAAGGTTCTCGTCCTCCAAAAGATACGCGAGTTTGCCCAACAATCGCCCCGCGCGAGCCTGCCCAAAAAGACGCTCCCACTGCGCAATGTCGTACGATCGACAACTCTGCGGATTTCGGAAAAAATCGAACATTCTACCTCCTAGGCCCCCATGGATTTCGGGAGAAAAGGCTCAACGGCGCGCTCGAAAATCCCGAGACTAAAGGCGATAATCAAACCATAATTCGTGATCGGAACATTTTGCTCCTTCGCGCGCATGATGCGAGAAAGGATGGCGCGTCGATTCGTCATGCACCCTCCGCATTGAATAATAAGGTCGAACTGCGTGAGATTCTCGGGGAAATCGTGTCCCTGCACGTGGTGGAACTCAAGCGCGCCACCCACATAATTCGTGAGCCAACGCGGAATTTTCACACGACCAATGTCCTCTCCAATCGGATGATGAGAGCACGACTCCGCGACGAGAATTTTCGCGCCGGGCTTCAATTTCGCAACGGATCGCGTCCCCTCGATCATCACTCCCAAATCTCCCTTTAGTCGTGCGAAAAGTACCGAGAAACCCGTCAGCGGGATTTCGCGCGGCACCTTTTGCGCAACCTCTTGAAACGCTTGCGAATCCGTCACGACAATATCTGGCGCGGTCGCCAACTTGCCCAATGCGGTCTTCAACTCCGTCTCGCGCGTGACAAGTGCCGTTTGACCATGATCCAACAGGTCGCGAATCACTTGCACCTGCGGCAAAATGAGCCTCCCCTTGGGAGCCTCTTTATCAATCGGAATGACCAAAACTGCCGTGCCGTCCGGTGGGATGAGGTCGGAGAGAATCGTCGCTGGAGAGAACCAATCGTCTCCAGCGTTTTCGAGAATCAGGCGCTTCAACTCGGGGAGTCCCACACGATCTTTGGCAGATATGCGCGCGGACGCCAAGCCTAAATCGTCGCGAATCTTCCGCACCAACTCCTCGCTCGGCAACGTTTCGTCGCACTTATTGAAGGCGACCAAGAGCGGCACGCCCCGCCCCTTGAATTCTTGGCAGACTTCCTCCTCGAACACACCCCATACGTTATCCGCGATGACGAGAATCGCGAGTTCCGTCCGATCAAACACCCGTCGGGAGCGCAACGCGCGCTCTTTTCCCAACGCGCCAACGTCGTCCAAGCCTGCCGTGTCGATGAACAAAACGGGACCGAGCGGCAGAAGCTCCATCGGCTTTTCGACAGGGTCGGCCGTCGCTCCCGCCACTTCCGAAACGATCGAGACGTCTTGATTCGCGATCATGTTGATGAGACTTGATTTCCCCACGTTTCGACGCCCAAAAATCCCGATATGAAGACGCATTCCGCGCGGTGTCGCTTGCGTTGCGGACATTTTTCGACTCTCTTTCCGCTTGGTTTTGGGGTGAATTTATACTTGTCGTACTTTAAAATTCCCGATCTGCGCAACGCGAGAATTATAAAGCACGACGCACAACACGAACGAAACACCCGAAGCGGCGTGGAGCCACTCCGGGCGCGTTTGAAACTATTTCGACCACTCCGTGCCGCCGGGGCGATCCTCGAGCGTGATGCCCAAATCCTTGAGACGATTGCGAATCAAATCTGCCGAGGCGTAGTCCTTCGCCTTCTTGGCGTTTGCGCGCAGCTCGATCAAAAGCGCCATCAAATCGCTCACGAGCTGGTTGTCTCCCTCGGAAGCGCCCACTTTCTCTGGCTTTTTGATGAAGACACCCAAAATAGCGCTCAACTCGCGGAACGTTCGGCACGCGGCGAGAAATTCCACCTTCAGCGCTTCATTTTTCGAGGTCTCCAACGCGTTTTCGTCCACGAAACGATTCAGTCGTTTGAGAAGCTCAAACAACTCCCCAATCGCGCCGCCGGTGTTGAAGTCGTCGTCCATGGCGAGGAGGAACTTCTCACGAAACGCTTTGATTTCGGATAAAAACTCGCCCGAGACACCCTCTTGCGCCGCGTCTCCCTCCGTGCGATTTTTGGGATAATCCAACTCATAAATGGGTGAAAGGTTGATTCGCTCAAATCTCTTGAAGAAGCGATAGAACGCATCCATTCCTACGCCGATCTGCGCGATGCGCTCGTTGCTATAGTCGATGGGTCGACGATAATGCGTGGAGAGGAGGTAGAATCGGATATTCTCGCCCGAGAATTGTTTGAGCGTCTCCTTGAAGGGACTTGCGCCTTTGGACTTGCTGATTTTCCCCGACTCCTGCGCCTCGGCATCCAACTCGGCGTCCCTGGTTTTGCGCCCGCCGACCTTGCCAACCTCGGAGGAGGCTTGCATTAATCCGTTGTGCATCCAATATTTGGCGTAGGCTTTGCCCGTGCAGCACTCGCTTTGAGCGATTTCGTTCTCGTGATGAGGGAAGATCAAATCCAAGCCGCCGCCATGGATGTCGAACGTGTCGCCCAACAAATCACGGCACATCACGGAGCACTCGATGTGCCAACCGGGGCGCCCTGGTCCCCACGGACTTTCCCACGAAGGCTCCCCAGGTTTGGCTGCCTTCCACAGTGCGAAATCGGACGCGTTGCGTTTTTGGGACGCCATAAGCCCACCCTCGCCCTGCATCTGCTCCAACGTTCGGTTGCTCAATTTGCCATACTGGGCGAATTTTGTCACATCGAAATAGACGTCGCCATCCGAAGCGTACGCATACCCGCGCTCGATCAGGCGTTCGATGAAAGCGATCATGCTCGCGATGAATTCCGTCGCCTTTGGGAATTCCGTCGGCGTCTCCACGGCGAGCGCGGCGATATTCTCCTTATAATCCTTGATCATCTCGTCCGCAAGTGCCGACATTGCGATGCCGCGCGCGTTCGATTCCTTGATTAGTTTATCGTCCACATCCGTCATGTTAATCACGAAACGCACGTCGTAACCATTATAACGCAAATAGCGCGCGATCGAATCAAAAATCACCGGACCGACCATGTGCCCAATGTGGCTTGGTTTGTAGACGGTGGGACCACAAAGATACATCCCAACCTTCCCTGGCACAATAGGAACAAACTCTTCTTTGGATTTGGACAGCGTGTTATAAACCTGTATCATGTATACGTCCTTCTCTTGCACAAAATCAAAAAACCGAAAATGAAATCTCGTTCATCGGGAGCAGATCGTCCCCTTTGGCGTGTGTTCTTCCTCCAACGACGCGCGAGGGCAAACGACCACCGACTGCGGCGGCACGGACGCAGTCAACGGTCGCGACGCGGCAAGCGTTTTGACGTTGTTCGTCGTGGCACACTTATCTCGAACGATCAAGACGACACACTGCGCCTCGATCACCAACTCTTCCCCCACGAGACCAACGCCCTCGCCCGTTTTCGCTTTCACATTCACTTGCTGCGGCGTGATTTCAAGCGTCTCTGCGATTCGAGACGCCATGAGCGACTTGTACTCCGACAACTTTGGTCGCTCTGCAAAAACGATACAATCGACGTTGTGCACCACCCAGCCCGACTCGCGGAGCTTCTTATAGGCAAGACGCAGCATCTCAACCGACGAACGATCTTTGTTTGCCGCATCCGTGTCGGGGAACATTTCGCCAATATCCCCCAGCCCTGCGGCACCCAGCAGTGCGTCCGTCGTGGCATGGAGCAACGCGTCGGCGTCGCTATGCCCGAGCAAAGATTTTGAGTGGGGAATCCAAACGCCACCCAGGCGCAATCCGTCCCCCGGCACCAAGCGGTGGGCGTCGTGTCCAATTCCTACGCGCGGCAACATGGTATTCATGGGAACCTTCTTTTTTTGGAGCCTATTGAATGAAAAAGAGAACATTTCCATTATACCCCATCGCGAAAAAAAAACAAGGGCGTGGGGTAGTTCTGAAGTGGAAAATGCGTTCACCCCGGCAAACCCCCCGTCAGCTTTCGGCTGCCACCCCTCTAAAAGAGGAGAATTGCTCTGGAACTGCGCTTCGCTCCGTTCTCGGCTCCGGTGGGTGAACCACAAAAATTTTGCGAGAAAAGTGTCAAAAAAACGAGAAAAAGTTCACAGGGGGGACTTGCATTTTTTCTCAACTACGGGTACAATGAGCGAGTTGTGCTTGAGGTTCTTTTTATACTTGTTTTGCTTCAAAATTTGAAGGTCCCCATCGTTTCGTGCCGAGAAAACATCGCGGCGACAAGACAATAGAGTGAGATCGTTCTCTGTTGAAATTTCCCGTTGCATGGGTCGGCTCGTCGTCCTTGTCATGGTGCGCGTCACGAAGAAATCAAATTTTATGGTCTGACGAGTTCAGGTCTCTCTGGCACAAGAACACAAACAAGGATCGTTTCATAGAAAAGGAGAAACCCATGGCAAACAACACTTCCAAAACGAGCGAAATCTCGCTCATGGATATCGTGATTCAAACTCTCGATGAATGCGAGATTCACTTCACCCGGCATGAGAGCAATGGCGACACACTGGTGGCTCAATTTTCCGGCGATGTGGCGTCAAAGACGCTTTTCATCTCGGTCGACGAGGGGAAAAATTTCCGAGTTTTTGTCTCGGCAGTTCATGCCCCAGCGCACAAACGAGCGGAAATTGCCGAGTATATTACCCGAGCCAACTGGGGTTTGAGGTTTGGCTGCTTCGAGATGGATTATTCCGATGGAGAGATCCGCTATCGCTACGCGGTGGACGTCGAGGACGGCGTGGTTTCGACGGAGATGGTTCGATCGGGCATTTTCCTCACGCTCATCACGTACGACCGCTATCTCCCCGGGATTTTTCGTGTCATTTATGGCAACGAAGCGCCAGCAGCCGTAATTGATGAGATTGAGAACGAATCGAACGACGACTGAGAACGTCTCCAACCTCCGAGAGGGTCGCTGTTTTTCCCTCTTGGAGCGTGTCCAAAAAAATCTCCCGGCTAGTCAGAAATCCCAGGGGGGCAGTGAATTTCGAAACTATACCGGGAGCGATTGGACGATAAAAACGCGGATTTGTGCATGTCGCACTCGAGATTCGTTCGGAGTCTCGAGGTTCTCTCGCGTCTTGCTTTGATTAACTCCTAGATACAAAAATTCCGCAATCTTGTCAATGCCGGTTTTCTCATTTTTTTGAAAAAACATTAAAATCTTTCTCTTCTTGCCCCCCCACCCTTGCATAAAACGGGATTTTGGGGTATATTGTGGTTCAGTGTGTGACTCGGCATCGTCAGGAGCCGAAGCCGCGCTGCACCTGCGCAAAAGTGCGAGGGAAAAATACGTTGTGTCAAAGGAGACTTTGGAGTATGACACCTCAACTTATCATTTATGGAAGCGAAAGCAAAACTTTTTTCACTCTTCTGCCGGGACAATACCTCGTCGGTCGGGAACCCTCTTGTGAATTATGCATTTCGGACACGGAAATCTCCCGCAGACACGCGAGAATCTCGGTCAAAAATCGTGAATCAGAACCACACTCCACCTCCTGCGTCGTCGAAGACCTCGGAAGTCTCAATGGCACTTTTATCAACGGACACCCCATCAGCTCTCATCAACTCCAAGTCGGCGACCGAATACAAATGGGCGGCACGCTGATGGTTTTCTCGCTGCAAAACGAGCTTCCCTCTGGCGCGCTGGTTCCCGAAAAGGAAAAAAGCCACGCTGAAAACAGCGCTGAAAGAAACAGCGCCGAAGAACCCCATGGAGATGAATACCATGCTCTGCCTGCGTCCGACTTGGCGATGCAAAAGTCGATGCGACAGGTACACCAATCGATACAGGACGAGGACTTTCGCGAGGAATCGTATCAAGGGAATTATATTCCGCAGTATTTAGAGGAGGCGCCCACTCCGAGCAATCGCGACTCCTCGCTTGACGTCACGATGACGACGTCGAGCGACTCCGCCAAAATTCTTCGTTCGATTTCTCACAAAGAGGGAGAGAGGTTTCTCGCACCCCGACCGCAGAGCGACAAGCCCGTTTTGCCCGAGACACCTTGGACCCACCGCGCGTATGGATATCTTCAGCTCCTTTATGAAATGACGCTCTCCGTCAGCCATTGCATGGATATCGATCGACTTTCGAACGAGCTTTTGGAACTGATTTTTCGGTGGATTGATGCGGATCGAGGGTGTATCCTTCTTTTCGACCGCATCTCGAATCGGCTCACTCCCAGAGCGAAAAAGGTGCGAGAGGAGTTTGCGCAGCAAAAGATGATCATCAGCAAGACGATTTTGGATTATGTTCTCGAGCGTCGGGAGGGCGTTTTGACGAGCGACGCGACGCGTGATGATCGGTGGAACGAGGCGGCAAGCGTCCTTTCGGTCGGCATTCATGAGGCGATTTGCGTCCCGCTCCAAGGTCGATATGGTATTGTGGGAGTCATTTATCTCGACACGTTTTCGCGCCCCGATGCGCTGGGGATTTCTCAAAATCGTTTTGGAGACGAGCATCTGAAATTGATGATCACGATCGCGCACCACACCGCCATTGCGATTGAGGACACGCGTTATTATCGTGGTATGCTTCAGGCGGAGCGCCTCGCGGCTATCGGACAGACCGTCGCGACGCTCTCGCACCACATTAAGAACATCCTCCAAGGTATCCAAGGAGGGAGCTACCTTATCGAAACCGGATTGAATCAACACGACGAAAATTTTGTTTCCAAAGGGTGGAAAATCGTCGAGAGAAACCAAAATAGAATCTCCTCGCTCATTCTCGACATGCTCACGTTTAGCAAGGATCGAAAGCCGGAATTTGTTCTCGACGACATTAATCGGGTCGTGAAAGAAATTGTCGATCTGATGCAGTCGCGAGCCGAGAGCGCTAACGTTGTGCTGACGTGGAATCCGGACGTGAATATTCCTCAAACGTTGTTCGACCCCGAGGCGATTCATCATGCCGTTTTGAATCTCGTCACGAACGCAATTGATGCCGTGGTTGAGGCGATGGAGGACTCGGAGCCATCGATTCCCTCATCGAAGACCGTGAGATATGTCGATGAGGATGCGGAGTCTATTTTTTCGGACGGGAGCCACATTTTTGATGGCGAGGACGACGACGCGGAACTTTCGAAGGCAGGCGCCCCGAGCGGCACGGATTTGCCCTGCGGACAGGTGGATGTCGTTTCGATGTTGGACGAACGACAAAAATGCGTGAAGATTATCGTCAAAGATACCGGTCCCGGTCTGACGAAAGAGCAGATTTCGTATATCTTCAAGCCGTTTGAGTCCTCGAAAGGGAACCGTGGAACGGGTTTGGGACTCCCCGTCTGCAAAAAAATCATTCGCGAGCATGGCGGGACGATTCATGTGGAGCAACGTTCGCCTCGGGGGAGTCGTTTCGTTATCACGCTTCCGATCATTCAGGAGCAATAAATTCATAAGCAAGGAGACTTTTATGATTCGTTTCATGACCATTCTGTTTTCGTTGGCGTTTGCGAGTGCAGTTTCTGCGGAAGATGGGGCGTTTGCTTACCAAGAAATCGCGCCGAGCTACTTCCTCAAAAATACCGTTGAGCCTCTCGAGGGTGGCGCGACGCGTGTGGGGATTCTTCGCTCGCAAAAGGAGTTCGACTCCTTTTTTGGCGCGGCTGCCGTGATGATTCCGAACCAGAAATTTCTGCCAGAGAATTTCTTTGAGGAGAATGCGATTCTCTTTTTTGCCGAGTGGGGGAATACTCCTTGGGAGTACGAAATTGTGAAAACGGAGAAAGTTGGCGCGACGCTCAAGGTTTTTTATCGAAAAAGCGGCACCTCGTCCGACTCCGCAACGTATTCACCCTTTTTTATGCTTGGTGTTTCGAAAAAACTTTTGGCGCCCGACACGAAATTGGAGACAATTTTTTGCTCGAGCGCACCCATTGAGCTTTTCGATGGGAAGGATTTCTCTAAGCATTGGTACGTTTATTTGATGGATCGTGGGGTGGACAACGACCCGAACGGCGTGTTTGTCGTGCGCAACGGCGTTCTACACATCTCGGGAGAAGAGATGGGGTGCATCACGACGCGAGAAATTTATGAAAATTATCGTCTGATTGTGGAGTATCGTTGGACGGGTGCCGCGCTTCCGCCAAGGGAAAAGAACGCGCGTGACTGCGGTGTCCTCGTGCATTCCGTCGGAGCCGATGGCGCGTGGGGGAAAACGTGGATGTACTCGCTCGAGTGCAACATCATCGAAGGTGGGACTGGCGACTTTATCGTCGTTGGCGATAAGTCGGAAAATTTTTCCATCACGGCGACGATCAAGCCGGAACTCCAGAAAAACTGCGGCGTGTACGACCCCAACGGAACGCCACACACCATTCATGTCGGGCGGATTAATTGGTTCGGTCGAGATCCCAACTGGTCCGACACGATTGGATTCCGCGGCGCGAACGATATCGAGCGCCCCGTCGGGGAGTGGAACACCTTGGAGGTCGTGTGCGACGGCGACGAAATCACGAATATCCTCAATGGCGTCGTCGTTAATCACGCCACGGACGTGAAACCCACGCGGGGAAAAATCCAAATTCAGTCGGAATACGCTGGCGTTGAGATTCGACGAATCACGCTCGTCCCGATAAAATAGCATACGCCGCCAAGGAAATTTTTTGCTGGCGCTCAAATAACCTCGAGCGCCAGAGCGCGGCAGAACACAAGATTTCCACCGCTCATTAGCGCGATTGCAGCCCTTTGAACTCTGACGTCAAGACGGGAGTGTCAAATTTTATCGTGAGTTTGCGTGTCGAGGATCATGAAAAGATCCTTGAGAAATCGAGGCGTTGCACGAAATTAGGGCTTTTGCTCCGACACATAAGGCTGCGTCCAAGCGGCGGGTCGGTGGAGTTGCCCTCGTGGGGAAAATTGGCTGTCCGACCGAAGGACTCTTGCGCGGATGAAGAGGTCGTCCTCTCCCAACGCGCACTCTCCTTCAACCCCCTCGACCACCTTGAGCACGACGCTGATCTCTTTCGCGTACGAATCGATCTGTCGCGCGGGCTGGTCGCCTTTTCGATCCGATTGAATGACTTCGTGCTTCGCGTCGAATCCCTTTTTCACGCCGATAAATTCGATCCGATAGTCGAATCCTTCCTCAGGTTTCACCTTGACGCGCAGCGTTTTTGTCTCCGAATCGAATGAAACGTCTTCAAGCTCCACGCCGTTTGAGCAGTAGGAATCCCCCCGATGAATCGCGGCGAAAATCGCGTCCGTCGTCAATTCGTCCGCATTCACGTACATCCAGCCGCCGCCGTGGGAGTAACCATGTCGATCGTCAGAACCAATGGCGTATAAGAGTTGCTTCCCTTGCGAGAGTCGCGCTCCATTCACGACGTCCCAAAAAAGCTCGGGAGACCACCCATTCGGGTGTGGATCGTACGTGAGACCATTGTTCGTCAGCTCAAAATGGCGGACGGCGTCTTGCTCAATGAGCACCTCGGGCGACACGTCATAAAATCTCCAAAGAGGATGATTGAGGAAAAAGAGATAGTTTTCGCCGGCGTAGAGTTTCTCCCCCTCTTCCATCGTTTTTTGGAGGATGGTGCCGACGGACTCCTCGCCCGAGAAATAGGGGAAGGTTTTGGTCACGTTGATAAAATTCATGTGGAGCTGGGTACCGTCCTTGGTTCCGCCCGTCTGCTCGTATCCCGGGATAAGGAGGAATTTTCCCGGCTCTGCAAATTGCGCCTCCAACTCCTTAAAAGGCTTGAGCCGCACGAATTTCACACCGTCGACCACTTTGGTCTGGAGGGAATCTGCGCTAAATTTTTCTTCGTATTTTTTGAGAGCATCCTCCGTGAGTCGCGCCCATCCGCCCTTCTCGAGAACGGGCTTCCACGTCGAGGTCTCACCCTCAAACGCACTCATGTCGGCAGGAGTGTAGTTCGTCCCAAAAAGATGACACACATTCAGATCGTCGGTCTGAATGATATTGTGGTCGGAGGGGCAGATAAAATGGTAGCCGCGCTCCTTATAATCCGCAATCGACCACTCGGGCATCGGCTGCCCGTCGCTCCATTGCGAGTGTGTGTGGAGGTTTCCCTTGAACCACTCCGCATGGCACGGCAAGTGGCTGCTCGAATGAATGGTGAGACACACGAGCGTTACAACGCTCAGGAGGGTAGAAAATCGCATTGTTTTCATTTTTCCTCTTCCTTTCAAATTTCTTGAAATTTTTTGACAAACGATCTACAATTAATAGGACTTGGTGTTGGTTTATACTCATCGTCGTTTGAAATTCCCGTTTTGCGCGACGCTTTGCAACCGTGGGGCGTAGCTCCGACGGGGGACAAAACCGGAAATTTCAAGGCGAAGTACCATGATTCCATTTAAGCAAAAGGGAATGAAAAAAACAAGGGGGGGGGGAGTACACCCATTGCGGCGCCATGGTACAGGCGGCGGACGGAACGGGAAATTTAAAGGAGAACGAGTATATATACCCGATGCACTATAAAATTCCGCTTCACTGGCATTTTTGCTTCGCTGAAAATGCCTGCATCAGAACCGCACAAAACGGAAATTTAAATGAGAACGAGTATAAAATACCCCCCCCTTTACACAAAACGCGCGGAGGAGTATAATTCGACAAAATGGGCAAATTGCCTATTTTTAATCCCACACGGCAAGTTGTTTGCTTTGTGACGATTATGCGTGTTGTTGTGTATATAGCGGTGCAAGAAAAGATATTTTGTCAGGAAAATTTTCCTGCCGATAAGGAGTGAGTGGCGTGTTCCGATGGAGTGCCTGAGGATGTGTCATTCATCGAGAAAAAAGACATTTTTGCGTCGAGCGAGAGTGTTCCCGCATACAGGAAAAAAGGAGTTGGAAATGAACAAAAAATGCTTCGTGGTGGCGGCAGTTTTCACGCTGCTTCTCGCCGGTTTCTCTCAGAGTGCCTCTGCATGGTGGGGGCATCGCTATCCCGCTGTGTGGGGTGGTCCTTATTACGCGCCCGCATACTATGGGTGGAGCTATCCCGTCTACGGGTGGGGGTACGACGCTTGTTGTGCGCCTGCCGTTGCTGACCCGTGTTGCGCAACGGTGTGTGATCCATGTGGTCCCGTCGTCTCTACGGGTGCGGTACTCGGTTGGAGACCAGGACCCGTCCGCAGGTTGTTGTTTGGGCGTTATCGTTGGTACAGCACGGGATACTGGGGCGGCTACGCTTACGCGAGCTATCCTGGATATTATTCCGCCTGTTGCGACGATTTTGGCGGCGGCACGATTATCGAGGATTCCGCTCCGTCGTCCACCGTCACTCCGGCTCCTGCTGCGGATCCAAAACCATCGATCGTCGACCAGCCCACGAATTCCGTGACGACGTACGGTCCGGTGTATCATCGCGTCGGCTACGCTCCTGCTGAGAGCAAAGAGACTCCCGTTCCGGAGAATAGCGGAATCGTCACGGTGTACGTTCCTATCGACGCGGTCGTGTACGTGAACGACCTCAAAACGACGACGGAAGGAAGCAAGCGATCCTTCGTCTCCTTCGGACTTGAAGAGGGGAACGAATACGATTACGTCGTTAGAGCGGAAGTCACTCGCAACGGGCAGACCCACGTCGAGACGCGCCTCGTGACGCTTCAGGCGGGGAAGAACGAGTCCATTTCGTTTGCGTTCAGCGGATTGACACCAATCCCTGGCGAAGAGATTGCGGCGCTTAAATAGTTTTTCTCTGGGCGTGGTGTGAATGTGCTGCGCCCTTTTTTTAGCGCTACTTTTATGAGAGACGCGTTCGCTTGGCTTTATAATACTTCACGTTAGAAATTTCGGTTTTGTCCGCCGTTGGAACTGCGCACCACGGCTCCCGCAGCTTCGTGAAAACCGATATTTTAGGGCGATGAGTATATCAAGTCGTGGCGAATGCGTGTTTTTTTGGTGTCGATTTGGGTTTTGTTGCGCTCGTTTGGCGAAAAGCCCGTGGGGCGCAATCTTTTGGCTTCAGTCCCTTGAGAGAGGTTCTTCGATGTTTTGCGTACAAACGTTTCCATTGGCACTTCGTTTGATTTGCGGAGTTGGTTTTTTCCTTGGTTTCTTGCCGATTTTGTACGCGCAAAACGATTTTTTCCCCGAGAAAATTTCCATCGTCACAAACCAGGCGCGTGCGAAAGTCGCTTTTTGGCTCATTCGTGAGGATGGAGCGCGAGAAGCCGTCTATTTAGAGCGCGGCGAGACGAGAGCCGTGTGGAATCCAAGCGTCTCTTTTGCCCTCTTTCAACACGGAAACGAAACGGCGCGACGACCTTTGAGACCGGACGCAATTCATGTTTTTTCCGATCAGCCCGACGGACTTCTGGAGCTTTACGCCCTCGGTCCCGATTATCCCGTGGAGTTGAACAACATTCCGCCTCGAAAGGTTTCGAAGGACGAGAACAAACCGAGTGAAAATAAACCGCTGGTCATTCGAGTGCTCGTTTATGCGGACGAGAATATTCCGCTTGCGCGCGACTTGTGGGAGAAGCGTGTGGAAGAGCGAATCGCTCACGTGTCGAGCATTTTGGAAAAAACATGCTTCGTGCGTTTGGAGGTCGAAGAGTTTCGCTCATGGCGTCCGACCCCCTCCGCAACACTTCGCGAGGCGATGAAGGAT
Source organism: Planctomycetia bacterium (assembly GCA_030527105.1). GTDB lineage: Bacteria > Planctomycetota > Planctomycetia > Pirellulales > Thermoguttaceae > RGIG3701. The sequence continues at coordinate 35,372 of JAUNBK010000017.1, read as the reverse complement.
TTTGAGAAGAACGCGCCGCTCGAGCGTTCTCGACTTATTATTGGATTCATCAGCACGAAGAATTTTAGCAAGGAAATGTCGGAATTGGGCGTCGCGCGCGCCCCTTTTTATCCTCGGATTCTGCTGCGCGAGGAGGCGCCGCAAATCACGGAAGTCGAGCGCGTCGAGACGATGCTCCACGAGTTGGGACACTTTTTCGGTGCCGTCCATACGTCGGACGATAATTCCGTGATGCGGACGGTTCTTAAGGATCGACGCGGCAGAATTGCTGGCTCCGCGATCTCTTTCGACCCCTTCAATGCCCTTGCGATGAATCTTTGGGTGCGGCAGTATCGGCGTTTCGTCCAAAGCAAAACGCACTCGATCGACGAAGATATTCGCATTCAGCTGCTTGCCTCGTACGCTCTTGTGCGTCAGCTCGCGTCGGAGCAGGCTGCGGCGGGGATTCAAGTGCTTCCGAATCCGAATGTGGAGTTTTTGGAGAAAATTCTCTCGAACGCGCCATCGGAGGAAGCGCGCGCGCCCGTTGTTTCGACGCCCGTGCCAGCAATAGAGCCAGCAACGCCTGCGCCCGCAGCAACGAGAGAAAACGAAAACGAGAAGGAAAGTAAAAAAAAGTCGAGCGAAACGACAGGCGCGCCACCTGCGTCGTATGATCCCGAAGATCCATTAGGGATAGGAAGATCGGCGTCCGCTCCTGAGAAACGTGACGAGTCGTTGGAGGATGTTGAACAGGGTGAGTCCACATCGCGACCGAGTGCGGAACCCGTCGCGGAGGCGGAGATTATCGAGGCGCCGCCGTCTCCCGAGTTGGTGCGTTTGCGAGAAATTCGCGCGGAACTTTGGGGGGACGGCTGGGAGTCGGAACGCGTCTCTTCCTACGCGCTCCCGGCTCGCACGACCCAATACGTTCTCGTTTCGACACTCATCACGTACCTCGAGGAGGGGGAAACGCTGAGTGGCGACCTCCTTGGCGAACGTCTCACGCGCGCGGCGGCGGAGGCGGCTTTGAACGTCGGGGGTGATAAGGACTCCAAAACGGCAGAGGGGCGCGTGGCTCGCCAAGCGTTTCTCCTCGCGATGGGAGTGTTGGGCGAGCCGTCCGGCAAAATCTTTAGCGCTCCGATTTATGGGAAAAGATTTCGACAACTCGAGACCGAGGAAATAAGGACCATTCGGAAAAAATTTGTTTCGAACGTTTCGATTTTTAAACGTTCCGATTGGAGTCAGCATTTTTGGCTATCAGCCGCACTCTCTGCGCATCTTTCAGCGACTGTTGTGGAGAGCGTGGGGGTTGAGAAAGAGCGCAGAGACGATTTGCCCGGTGGAAGTGGATTTGATATCACGGATCTCAACGCGGATTTGTCCGGTGTCGCGTTTGCGCAGCTCATTCTCATGGATTTCGTTTCTCTCAAGGATGTGGTGGAGCGATTTGAGTATTCGCGCGTCGTTCCTTCGCGAATCTCGGTGCCTAAAAACCTAAAACACCCCTCCAACAACGAGGAGATTCAGGCGCTGGTGGATCTTTTGAGAAAGAATATCGTCGAGTTTCAAAAGAACTTTTAAGTCTTTGCATTGAGAGCAAATGAGCGCATGGGCACTCAAAAGGGGGGATTGAAGCGAATTTCCCGAAAATTTTGCGATTATTTTCGTGTTTTTTTCCCCTTTTGGGGGCTCGTTCCTTGCAATTCCCCCACAAAAATATTATAATTGGGGTAGATTGCTTAAAGGCGAAAGCAACTCGTCGTTTGAAGAAAAACATTATGAAATTGAGACAACGAGACACCCAACCTGGGGAGGGAATATGGCACTTGCAGAAATAGATCGAAATCTCATTGAGCGTTGTTTGCAAAAAACTCCACGCGCTTGGGAAGACTTTGTGGACCGATACATCGGACTGATTAATCACGTTGTGCGATTGACGTGCAAGAATAGAAATCTCCCGTTGGATTCTTCGCTTCAGGAAGACCTGATTCAAGAGATTTTTATGGCAATCGTGGCGGATAATTTCGTCGTTTTGCGCCGCTTCCGTGGGCATAGTTCGCTCGCTACGTATCTCGCGGTGGTCGCGCGACGGATTGTGGTGAAAAGCCTCATGCAGAAAAATTTCGTTCGAGAAAACGTTTCTCTGTCCGAGGAGAGCGCCCCCATTTTCTCCGACGAAGTTGAAAAGAGGATTGAAGACAAAGACGAAGTGGAACGGCTTCTCGCCACCCTTGGTGAAAAAGACGCGAATATCGTGAGATTGTTCCACCTTGAGCAAAAATCGTACGCCGAAATCGCCGCGCAGACTGGCGTTCCTGAGAATTCCATTGGTCCGATCCTTTCGAGAGCGCGGGAGACGATGCGCGCTTCCGTTGCCTCTGACGCCAGCCTTGAGAACAATGACGAGGGCAATTTGGACGAGTTGGAGCGAGAGAACCAAGGCGCCAACAGCGCACAAGCTGGGGAGGCGGACGCTGCGCAAGCGCCTGATTCGGCAGAATGAGAACGAGTAATTTGCTTCCCACGCAAATTTTCACACTGTCGCTCGAAACCACACGAAGCGTGTGCCGACCTTTGGGGCACGTGATAGGGGAGGGTGCGCCCTCCTATTTTGGTGGATGGCTCCGCGCGTGCATCTTTTTTTTGAACCTTGCCTTCCTATGCGGAATATCTTGCGGCGAGAGATGCCCAACCGTCGCACCTCCTGCGCGAGAGGATGCGGTTCCCTGCGCACCATGCAGTATTCTCCTTCCGGGAGGAATGGGTGAGGGGGATTTGGAACAATTCCTCCAAAATGTGTCTCAAGACAATTTACGCGAGTACGCCCACACGCTTTGCGCGCCGGATTTTGCCGGTCGAGGATTTGGCACCCCTGGTGGCAAGCGCGCGGCAGAGTTTATTTTGGGGAAGCTGCGTGAGTTCGGGTACTCCAATGCCGCGTTCGTTCCCGTCCCGTCGGGAGTGTACGAGGGGGTCGACAAAGAGGGGCAAAATATCGAGGCGCTCTGGTTTGGAACCGACCCGCAGCCGGGTGCGTCCCCGGAGAAGTATCTCATTTTTTGCGCGCATTATGATCATGTGGGCGAGTCCGCCACGCAGTCGGGGGTGTATTATCCCGGCGCGGACGACAACGCGTCGAGTGTGGCGATTTTGTTGGAGATTGCGCGAGTGCTTCAAATGCTACCGGCGGGGGAGCCAAAAACTGCCGTCCTCTTTCTCTTTTTCGATGGCGAGGAGCTTGGGCTTCTCGGGTCGCGCTATTGGGTGGGGAAGCCGACGATTCCGAGGGAGAAAATCGTCGCGGTCGTTAATCTCGAAATGAATGGCGGTTTGGACGAGCGCCACGGGCTTTATTTTTTCGGAACCACCACGGGGACGAACCTCAAGGAGTGGGCGCAGTGGTGCAACTTGCGCGAGAATCCGTTGCGGCTGAAGTTCCCTTTTTCGGCGTTGCTACGTAGCGACCACGCTGTTTTTCCCCATTTCGATATCCCCGTTTTGATGGTGGCGTCTTCGTGTCCCGCCGTTTATCATACCCCGAAGGACACGGCAGACAGATTGAATTACGAAGGAATGGAAAAAATCACCAAATGCGCCCTCAAACTCGCCATTGGCGGGGCGTATGCGGATGGAAGGTTCAGCACCTTGCACAAGGATTGGAGGGCGAAATCGCGAAACCCTCAGCAGGATGAGGTTATTTTGAAAGATTTTTTCCACACGGAAGAAAAAATTCCACTTTGATTATTTTATACTCGTTCTCCTTTAAAATTCCGTTTTTCGCAACGTTTTGCGAGCCGTGGTGCGTTGCTTTAACGGCTCCTTATTTTTTTGTGAAAACTCAAATTCGTTTGAGCGCCAATATATTTATGGACATTGTACGACATGTTGTCCCAGAGGATGCGGCACAGCTCCTCGATATTTATGGGTATTATGTGATTAATACGACCTGCACCACGGAAGAAACGCTCCCCTCCACGGAGGAAATGGCGGGGCGCGTCGTAAGAGTCACGCAGTCCTTCCCTTGGCTTGGTTTCGAGCGCGATGGGGAACTCATCGGCTATTGCTACGCAGATATTTTTAGAACCCGAACCGCTTGGCATCGAACGGCGGAACTCTCCGTTTATGTGCACCCCAAACGTCTCCACGATGGCGTGGGGAGGCGCATGTATGAAAAACTTTTCAAGATTCTCGAGGAAAATCGCGAAATACACTCCGTCATTGCGAGCATCACGCTCCCCAACGAGAGCAGCGTGCGCCTCCACGAAAGTTTCGGGTTGGTGAAAGCCGCCCATTTGAGGCAAGTTGGGTACAAATTCGGCTGTTGGATGGATGTCGGATTGTGGCACCGCGTGTTTAAGGAGTAAGTTTTTCGTGGGAAACCGTCGCGCCAAGACCATTTTGCACCTGATATCATCTTTTGACTCCTCGGAAACGAAGCGTGTCCTCGGCGCTATTTTGCCTCGTTTGGACGAATACGCCCCGTGCGTGATTGCGTTTCGAGGAAGGACGCCGGACGCCGCCCTCTCCATTGGTCGAGAAGTCGCTTTGGAGTCGCATTTTTCGGGAGAAAAAACCTTTCGTGCCGCCGCGTGGCTCCTTCGAGAACGAATCAGACCCTCCGTCGTTCATGTGTGGGATTCTCAACTTGCCGCCACAGGAGTCCGTCTTGCTAAAATTTTCCGCGCCAAGTCCGTCGCGTTTGTCGACGAGTGCGACCCGTGGATTTTCGACTCGGCTCGAGGGGCGCTCGCGGCGGATGCAGCCCTTTTCGCTCAAGATGCCGTGCGGAAATTTCACGCCCGTTGCGTCTCGGCAAGAGCGTCAAAATGGGAGTCTCTTCCGCATTTTGTGGAGCTTCCGTCGAATTTGTCGCGCACACGAGAGGAGATTCTCGAGGCGTTGGAACTGCCGAAGGACGCGCTTCTCATTGGTTGCGCCGGTCCGCCTCGCGCGTGGAAGAGGTGGAAGTGGGCGATCTGGTCGATCGACTCGATCGTGCGCGTCCATCCCACAGCTCGGCTCGTCTTTTTGTGCGATTCTCGCGGAACCCAAGCCGAGGAGCGAGTGGTGCGCGAAACGCAACTTTTCGCACGACAATATGAGCGGGAGAATATTGTTCGTTTTAGCGCGGCATACGAGGAGATTCTCCCCCATTTGGACGTTTTTTGGAACCTTCAATCGACGCCGGGCGCGGCGCGTTCCATGCTCGAAGCGGGCGGGGCGGGGGTGCCTATCGTGACGACGGACGCCGCATTGGGAGACGATTTTCTCCCGCTCGAAACACTCCATATTATTCCGACGTTGGGCGAGACACTGGCGGCGGCGCGCGCGACGCACGGGGTGTTGCATCGTCCTCAAGAGACACAAGAAAAAAGCGCTCAATTGCGGCAATTTATCGCGAAACGATATTCTTTAGACGCTTATTTAAAGCGCTTGCGTGAGATATACGAGAGGTAGCGGCTGCCTTCAAAATCCCCTCTTTTAGAGGGGTGGCAGCCGAAGGCTGACGGTGTGTTTGGATGAGAGAAAGCGTCTCCCACTTCGGAACTACCCCCTTCAGAGAGGGGGAATTGTGTCTGCCCTTCGGGCGTTTCCTTCATGGAAGGCGAGACACCACCGGGGCGGGGTGAATTGGTTTTTTGTGCGGTTTCTCGAGAAATCAAAGATTTCACGCGTTTTTTAGGGGGATTCCGCGATATTCTCGTTTTTGCGAGACTGTACGATTAGGAATTTTTTCAAAGCATTTTAGTCCGCTATTCGTAGAAAATGCCATGTTTCGGAAAAATAGAGGTCTGGCGAATTTCACACGTTTGCACTTTTTTGATTCTTTTTAGTGAAAAAACTCGTTTTTTTGGTGTTTTTTGCGATCGGATGTTTTTTATAAAAGTGGGTTTTAATGCAGAATTTTCGCAGTAGAATCGATATTCGTTAATTTAATTGTTTTTGAGGTGGTTTTGACGTTCGTTTCACACTTGTTTTCACGCACTTAAAGCGAATTGCGCGAAACACGGACTAAAACATCGGGCTTTTTGGATAACAATCTTTAGAATGGGCTTTTTATGGTCTCGATCGCAAAATGTGAAGTTTTTTCTATGGGAAAATGCGAAAAAATGGCTCAAAATGGGCGTTTGTTTGAATTTATGATTTCGAGAAAGCTCGCGAGGGAAGAGAAATTTGAGCGCATCCACCCTCTCAAACTCTCCTTCAAACAGCGCATCCCGTGCGAAACTCCATCGAGCCGTGGTGCGCTGCGTGAGCGACGGACGGTTCGACGGAATTCCACGCGGGATGATCAAATGATAAAAAATTACTTTGCCTGAATCAAAACCGCTTTCTGATTCACGTTGAGCAACACAGGCTCGTCGAACGCCAAATACGGCGCGATTTCCTCTCCATATTTCGCAATAAGGTCGAAATACTCCTGGCTAAACGTCGTGACTTCAACCGGCGCGGCACTCTGCTGCGACTCCGTGAGCGTGCTGTCGACCCACTGCCCGTTCTTGAAGAAGAACGCACGATTGTTGATCGTCCGAACATTTTGCCCCGCGACTTGCGACACCGGTTCGGCATCCACCTGCGGACTCCCGACAATCGCCTGCTGACTCATTTGCGGCATGGCACCCCCACGGGGTCCGCGCGCATTTTGCCTCATAGGGGCGGCAAGCATTGGGGGAGCGGCAGCCACGCCTGCCCTAGAATTATCGGCGTCGAACGTTTGCTGCGCCTGCTGCGCCTGAACGACATTTTGCGCATTGCGGAAGCCGCCCTTGAGCGAGCGTTGGGCGACGCCAACTCGACCTTGAACGACGTTCAGAGACTCCACCTGCCCCCTAGCGGTCTCGACGTTGCTCGCAGCGTTGAGTTTCGTGTTTTCGTCCGCAAGGAACGACGTGTAGGGGGTTAAAATCCCATGTTTCGTGGAGAGTTGAACCAACTCTTGAATGAGTTCGTCATTTTTCCCTTTGAGATCGAGTTCGTCGATAATCTCGCCAATGCGCCGAATCGCCCAGAGTTTTTCGACAAAGGCGAATGTCGCGTCGTCTGAGACGTCCACGAACGTGAGAGGATAAGAGAACGTCTGCTCACCCTCGGCGGTTTTGCCACTCAGCGTGAGAGTCCCTTTCCCCGGCGTGTGGTAGCGCCCAGAAATAGCGAGCTGTTCGCCAGAGAAGATGTCGAACGCACCTGCGGGATAAATGCGGTTTGCGTCCAATTCTTTGCCATCTTCCTGCGTGAATTTCATCGAAACTTCCGACAAAATCGGCGCGTGCAGCTTGCTATATAAACGACTGACGCGTTCTTCGATGTTCTCGTTCGGTCGAATATACTCGCTCTGCCCAGAGCTTTGCGTGACGAGTCTGTCGACCAGTCGACTATTGAGGTCGAAACCTGCGCCAAAAGCGAAGATGCGCGACTTTTTCGTGTTCGCTTTTTGGACATCCTCCGTGATTTTGCTCTCGTTGCACACCCCAACAGTGGGGCAGCCGTCCGTCAAAAAGAGGATATAATTCGGGCGCTGCGTGTCCGTTTTGGCGATTTGATCCAATGCGCAAAGGAGAGCGGAATGGATATCGGTTCCGCCCGACGCGTAGACTTTTTCGATGTACGCCAACGCTTCCTTGCGATTATTCGAGTCCAATACCAACGGCTCGGGTTGGAAGGTCGTCACGCTGCTGTTGAAAACGATAATGTTGAAGATGTCGCCATCCGCCAGGTGCTCCAAGACGAACTGGGCGGCAGCTTTTGCCTGTTTGATCTTCTCCCCCATCATGCTTCCAGAGTTGTCGAGAACGAAAAAGACCGACTTCGGCATCGCGTTCTCTTCCTGCTTCACCTCTGGCGCGGCAAGAATAAGGAAGAAACCATCCTCCTGCTTCCCATCGGACGCCTTGGGTCGATAGCTCAAAATCCGCGTTTGAACCGCATCTTTCCCAATGTCGTACATCAGTCGGAAGTCCGCCGGCGGGAGACCTTTTTCCATGCTCCATTTGACCACCGCGTTTTTAGACGTGGGCTTCTCGATCTTCAAATCGAGCGTTGGACTATACACGTTGCGTATGTCTGCCGAGCTGTCGATCGAAACAGAGACGGAGACCTTGTCGATCGGCTTGTCGGTGTATTTGCTTGCGCCGAAAGGGAATTGGAAGTCCGTGAGACCGTCGAAACTGCGGCAAAGTTGGGTGTACTTGAGTTGAATGGTTCTCGATTCTCCTTTGGGGATGGGGAAAACCCGACTTCGGAGCATTCCGCTGCCGACCCACTCGAGAAGGGCGGGGTCTTTGCTCTTGCGGACGATTTCTTCGTACGTTTTCTTCGCCTCCTCCGCCTTGAGCAAGGTGGCGGGGAATTCTTTCCCATCCACGAGGAGCGTGAAAGATTCCACTGCCGCATCGTACGGAACGGGGAAGAGGAACGAAACCTCCATTTGCGACGCGCCCGTATTGACGAAGGTCTGCGACAAATTCACGACCGCCATTCGATCATTGATCTGCGCGGCAACGTCTAAACTGCTGATTTTGTAGGAGAAAACCGGCTCAGGTCGCACCACTGGCATCGGACGAACGGGCGGATGCCACGGCGGATGAATGATAATCACGCGTGGGAGCCGTGCTCCATCTTCAGAGACCAAAAGCCCCTGCGCGTTGGTGTGAGCGAGCAATCCGCACACACCCAAAAGCACCAACAACACTCTGCAAAACGACGTCTTCATGACAAGAACCTCCAAAAGAAAACTTTGTGAATTCGGGAACCACAACCAAGTTCGATTTTAGCATTTTTTCCCCTCCGAGACAAGGGGCATTGAGAGAAAAAATCAAAAAATCCCGAATTTCTCCAATTTTCTTCTGCCGAAGAACGTTCTCCGGCAGAAGTAAGTGGAAAAGGAGCGTTATTTTTCGCAAGCGCCTTCGGACTCGCATTTATCGCAAAAACGAATCCCGTGCAGGTTGCAAAACGCGCGGACGCGAGGCGTTTCGCCATCTTTTGTGTATTCGGAAATCATAAATACAGCTTCCGGCGCGCCTTCCGGGGGGAGTTCCTTGCGGAAGATGTGTTTTCCCACCCAGCACTCAATCCACTGAATGAAGTGCGCGGGCGTCATCACGTGCGGTTCGGGCTGCCCAATCGTGACCTTAATTCCGCCGGGTATTTCACTCACCACAATGTCGTGGCGCTCGTTTTTAGACGCTTCGCTCGTCTTGTCCAAAAGCTCCATCGGCTCGCCACAGCACACAAGCTCTCCACCACCATCGATGAGAAGCTCGACCTGATTGCCACAGATGGAACAATTGTAAATTTTCTTCACTTCTGACATAAAACTCTCCTTAAAAAACAACCATGGAACGATATTTATATCCACAAAAGATATCATAACACATTATAGCGCCGAGCGCAAGTGCCCCCCGAGATGCAATGCAGCGCACAGGCGCAAACGAAAAGCGCGCTCTGGAATTTTCAAGAGCGCGCCTTTTTTCGACATAAAACCAACCGCAATGCTATTATTTTGCCGCCGCAAGTCGTCGGGATCGGCGCAAGAATAGCATTCCGACAGAGCCCAAAACCAAAAGCGCCCACGTGGAAGGCTCCGGGATGCTCGCCGCGCTGCCTAAAACCAACTGCCAAGCACCGTTGTCGCCCCACTGCATGAAGCCGCGGAGTGCGTCGTCTCCGAAGACAAAATCGACAAGCGCATCATCTCCTAGCGTCACGCCCTCGACACCAGAGACAATGTCGTACGTCATAATTCCATCTGGAACCGCGCCGTTGTAGAGAATCGTGAGGAGAAAATCATCCCCAATGGACACGCTACCGCCAGCACTCAGGAGCGTGGCGTAGTCCGTCCCGTCGCCGAGATCAGCCGTGAAATACGCTCCGTCGCCAATCGTCAAATCGCCGCCAACGTCCGCAGAACCCGTGAATTTCATCGCATCCGCAATCTCAAGACTCCCGGAATCCGACGTTATCGCGAGATCGAAGGGGATATCATTGTTGCCAGAGGAGTTGGTGAGGGACAGCGTGCCCGTGCCGCCGAAGTCTGCGGTGAGATTCACGCTAGCGTGGTTCGCGTGGGGGTTGTCGAGCGTGAGCACTTTGTCTGCGTCAACGACGATGTTGTTGATTTCAAGATTGGCAGCCATTTTCGTGTCCATATTCGCGGAGATAATCTGATCATCCGCAAACGCGAGCGAGCCAGTCGTTTGATTGATCACCAAGGGCAAGTAATAGTTCCCCGTGAGGGACCCGCCAGTGGTGCGGATACCCAACCCGATCACCGTTCCGTCGGGCGAACGGACGTTGGCTGGTGCATAAGCGTTACCGCCGACATCTCCCACCCGCGCATCGAGAATATAAGTTCCCGCATCGATTAATTGACCGGTCGCCGAGGAGTTAAAGTCCTTGCCAAAGGCGCTGAGCGTTCTCCAGTCCCCCAAAGTACCGTCTTCGTTAACCGGACAGATGAAAAGCCCCGCCCGATCATCGAAATACCCCCGGATATCAATCTCAATATCTTCAGGGATATACACTTCCGTTGTGTAAGAAAGCGTCGAATTGTTGGGAAGATAACTTCGCACGGCATCATTCGACGTATTGTTCGCGGCTTCTGCCATATCGTACGATGTCGGTTGAGTGGTCCCTCGGAAACCCACAGGAGCGCTATCCCCACCGTTGGCGGTGTAGACGGTCACGCCCGTGAGGTCGTCCGTTGGTTCGATGTGCGCATGATTAGAGTTACTCCCTTTGTAGAGCGTGAGCGTCCAAGGATTCACGTCTCGATGTGCGGGAATCGTAATCGTCGAGTCCTCTGACACTTGGATTTGGGGCGCGGAGGTGATATTGCTCCAAGTCGACGTGGACAGCGTTCCGCCCGCGAGTTCCATCGCCAAGGGCATCGCATTTTGCAACACGAGCGTTCCGCTCCCAGATTTCACGAACGTGCCGTCGCCGCTGAGATTTGCGTTCAAAGTCGTGCTCGCTCCCTCGGCAACGGTGTTTTCCACCCGCGCACCGCTTGAGACGTTGTACGTCGCGCCGCCCAAATAGGAAGAACGCAGCGTTCCCGCCTCAAGATTGAAGGTCCCGACCCCCGTTATCGATGAGAATTCGAGCGTCGTATTCTTTCGATTCGTGACCGTGCCTGCATTGCTCAAAGCACCCTTGCCCGTCTGCGCGGCGGTCGTGTCGAAAATGAGCGACGCGTCGGCAGAAACTGTGACGGCACCCGTTCCGATCGTTCCGGTGTCGCCACCTGCGCCGAATTGGAGCGTGCCCGCAGAAACCGTCGTCGTCCCGGCATAAGTGTTGTTTCCACTCAAGATTTGCGTCCCGGTTCCGACTTTCGTCAGGTTCGTTCCTCTCATTTGATTAGCACTATCAGTATCGCGAATGATTCCACTGAAAGTCGCCGTGTTGTCCGCGACGCCGTAAGTGGTGGAATTCATGTTGTTCGCGATTCCGAATTGAATTGACCCGCGTTCGAGAGTCCCGCTGCCCGTGAGACTGTCGACGATGATTTGATGCCCATCCCACAAGTTGACGGTTGCGCCCTCAGCAATGTGGAGCGACCCCTTGTTATCCCTCCAAGTGGAGGAAGTGCTCCAGCCGCCGTTGATGAGAGTGCCAGCGCTCACATCGACCCAACCCCCTTCGCTCATTCGCATCTCGAAACCAGTAGCCGTTGTTGCCCGCTGGAGGTACGTGGCGGTGATTCCTGCGCCAGTTTTTTTGAAGACTCCGCTGCCCGTGATCGTCATCTTCGCCTCAGCATCATTGAGGGAGTGCCCTGCGACGTGATTAAGAGTCGTGTTGGTCTGGTTATTAAACTCCAACGTTCCGCCCGCTTCGATGTTGAAGGTCGTTGGAACAGTCGATTGTGGATAGGCACCATCACCAAAGTAGAGCGTCGCGCCAGATTTGACGGTCGCTTGCGCAACTTCAAGGCGCGTGGCGGTGTCGAAAGTGACCGAACTGCCGTTGCGATTCACGCTTGGAGAAGCGGTGGTGTATCGTACCGTCCCGCTTTCGATGACCAACTCGCCGTCGCCAGAAATGAAGTTACTCACCACCGTGTCGGACCCTGCGCCATTGTTGTAGACGAATTGGGCACCCTTGTTCGCGACAACATCCCCCGAAAATGCTCCGCCGCCCTGAAGCGCCATTGCGCCCTCAAAAACCCTGACACTCGAGAGAGTGCCCATGTTGCTCGTGACGTTGAGGCGCCCCGCTCCCGTCTTCGCAAAATTGAAGCTCGACGCGAACGACCCGGCGAAATCCTGCGTACCACTTTGCACCGCAATTCCGACGTACGCTCCGGTCTCCACGACACCCGACGCGGCAATCCTTTCGACGTCCGCAGTCGCGAAACCTCCATCGCCAAGAACCAACCCCAGCCCTGCGCCCGACTTGACGAGGAGCGTTCCGGTGGTGTTGCCGATGAGCGACGAGGAATTGGCGACGGAGAGCGAACCTGCCGCAACGGTGTAGGTTCCCGAGAAGGCGGAATTGTCGCCCGAGAGATAAACCTGCCCTCGGGTTTGCTCGATCGTGGCGCCGCCCGCGAGCTTGCCCGCATAATCAATCGGAGCGCCAGAGAGGGGCGTGAACGCAATGCTGCCGCCGAGCGTGAGGGTGGAGGTGGTGTCTCCCGTGATCGACTGGAGTGAGAGCGCTTCCGAGGTCGAAAGGTTGGTGAGATTCGCATTTGCGCCCGACACCGCGAGGTTCGAAATGCTCCCCCCCTGCGCACTCAGGCTGCCACCCAAAGTGAGCGTGGCGGCACTCCCCGTCGTGATTTTCCCGACCGCTGCGGTCGTTCCATCACCAAGCGTGACGCTTCCTCTCGCCAAATACACCGGGCTGTCACTCCCCGGCGTGTCCGTATGCGAGTTTCCGTCTGGAGCCTGCCAAACCGTGTCTGTCCAATTTCCTGTGTCACTCTCCCAAATGTATGAGCCTGTCTCCAAGTCGGAAAGCACGAACATTTGGAGCGTTAGGGAAGAATACATACTCGAGGTATTTCGGTTCGTCCAGTCTGGACTTCCGCTGGTGTTAGTGCCGATTCCCATTTGGTGATCGGAAAAACGATAGTGATTGATCGCGAAAGCGGTTTGCGCCGTATTGTTGGTCGAATTGTACAAATGGACTTGATAACTCCCGTGCCCGTCGTCGGTGCCGTCACCGTTCATGGTGTCGTTATGGTCGTAAGCAGAGCCGTTTCCAGCGATGCCCGGCAGATTGGTGGAAAGACCACCACCATAGCCAGACGACCAAAATTCGATGATGGCGTTGACTCCCGTGACGGAGAGGACGGTGTCTTTCGTGGTGGAACCAAAGAGGTTCATGGAGTTCGCCGTCCAGTCGGCGTTCGACCACGCGTACGCATTCGCGTTGGAGACCACCGTCTGAATAGAGGGTTTAAAGTCCTCCACGGTATTACGACGAATCGCAAGTTTACTCAGGTCGCCCTCCGTGTAGTTGTCCATGGTCACGAGCATCCACTGCGTCACATCATTTGACGCCTGCGTTAGCTCAATATAGAACGCGACGCGATCATATGATCCCGTGAGCGCAGAGCGATTATCAACATCGTACCACGACGACAGCCCGATGGACGTGCTGGGCGCTCCCGTAGACGAGAGGACCAACTTCGCGCTTAGCATTTCTAGAATGCTCCGCGCGTTGGTGTTGCTGTAGAAGCCGTAGTCCACCTCCTCATACTGCGCCGCCGCGTTTTTTCCCCAGCCAAGCGCCAGAGAGCACGCGAGTGCAAAGAGAATGATATGAATTACGACACAGTCGCGTCTGCCTATCCCCCCCCCCCCCCGCTATCTTAACACAAAGAGTGGGGAGCGCGCTTCGTTTTTTTTCTCCGAACATATTGTTTCTCCTATGAAATAGTTTCAAACGACCCTCATAACCATGTAGTATGCACCGAAAATTTCAAAAGTCAAGAGAAAACCCCCGTTTTTTTGGGGAAATTTTAAAAATTCACAAAAAAATGAAAAATAGGGCAAAAAGACGCGCAGGGGAGGTGGTTTTTTGCACCGCATTGCAACGCCAAACTCAAGAGGTCGAACCCGCCTCGTCTTCGTCCCTCTCGCGCATGAGGTCTCGAAACGCCTCGTTATCGCGCAAACGATCAAAACAAGGCTCCTTTTTCATGTGCTCCTTAAATTGCGGGTCGAGAAAGAAACACCGCGCAAGATACTTGAGAGCCTCGGTCTCTTGTTGGGCTAAAGCATGGTACATCGCGAGATTATACAGCACGACGGTGGAGTTTGGCTGAATGACGAGCGCATTCTCAAGCGACTCAATCGCGAGATCGCAACGCCCGATGCGTTTTTGGCAGGATCCAATGAGTAGCCAAAGTTTCACTTCCGTTGGCTCAAGTAGCACCGCCTGTCCCAAAGGATAAAGCGCCTCGCTGTATCGCCGCTCTTGGAAGAGAGCGGAACCCTCCAAAAACAAGAGGTGTGGGCTGAATTCGACGTCCATCTTGCCTGCCTTTTGAATTTCCGCAAGTGCGTGCTGGGGCATGTTCAACTCCAAGAACCCTTCGGCTCGGAGCGCTATCCTTTTCAAGCGAATTGCGCTGAGATTCTTCCGCACGACCAACCTCCGACAAAATACATTACAACACTATAACCATTATACCCTCTCCTGGAAGGAATTCAACGGGGGTTTTTTCGCTTTTTCGAGAAAAAATTGGTTTTTTTCGGGAATTTGACCGCATTCGAGCCGAATATACACAAAAAAAGAGAACGATATCCACGATAAGAGTCGGCATCCATGATAAAAATCGGCACCCTCACGCTTCCGACACCTTTTCTGCAAGCGCCCATGGCGGGGTTTAGCAACGATGCGTTTCGGCGGATTTTGTCGAGATTCGGCGGGGTGGGGCTGCTGGCGGTCGAAATGATTCACGCGCGGGGAGCGCTCGAAATCGAACGAAGGCGAAAAACTCTCAACGGTCGCCTTTGGGGTCTCCCTCCCAAAAATAACCCCACGCGACGAGGAAATCTCGAAGCACAAAACTCCCCCAAAATCCCGCTCGCGATCCAGATTTGGGACAATCAGCCCGCTCCCATGGCGGAATTGACGCGCAAACTCCTCGACCAATTCGACGTGCAGGTGATCGATATCAATTTTGGCTGCCCGATGCCGGATGTCGTGCAGAAGGCGCAAAGCGGAGCGTGGCTCCTTCAATATCCTGAGCGCATGGCAACTCTTGCACGTGCGGTGGTCGAGGCAGCAGAGGGGGTTCCCGTCTCGGCAAAATTTCGGCTTGGTTTCTCTGCCGACTCGCTCAATGCGGTCGAAAATGCGCTCGCGCTGGAGGAGTCCGGCGTTGCGGCGCTTACGCTTCATGGACGCTCTGCCGACCAAATGTACTCCGGCGAGGCGAATTGGGAGAAGATTGCCGAGGTGAAACAAAGGTTGAAGCGCATTCCTCTCATTGGCAACGGCGACATTCGCACGCCGCAGGCAGCCGTGCGCGCCCTCCAAACCTACGGCGTGGATGGGGTGATGATTGGTCGAGCCGCTCTCCAAAAGCCGTGGATTTTTCGCCAAGCGGACGACTTGCTCCACCAGCGTTGCGATGAGGATTCTCTCCACCTTCCGACGCCTCAGGAGCAAAAAGAGCTTTTGCTCGAGCACTTCGCGATCCTTCTCGAGCAACATTCCGAGTCGGAAGCGACGATTTTGATGCGACGTTTCGCGCCATGCTACGGAGCGGGTTTGCCAAACGCGCGGAAGTTCCGAATCGCCATTCAGCAAGCAACGACAGCGGAGGAATTTCGCGCCGCTGCCGATAATTTCTTTCAGGACGAAAATCTGTGAGCGTGGCGACTCTTTTTTTTTCCATACTGGCACGGAACCAAAAACTCCGACAAGAAGTATTAAAATATTCCTCTTGACAAAAACGGCAAAAAAAGATACCCTCCACGTGTGGTTTTTGACGCGCCACATGGTGTCGTTTATACGCCCATCGTATTTTGATCTTCGATTTTCGTGAAGTTTGGCGAGCCATCGCGCAGCACCTCAGTGGCGGTCGTCGGCACGTTGGGATTTCGCGCAAAATGATAAAATAATCCAAAGGACCATCAGGATGCAATCTTGTTTTCAAGGAATTTCCCCCGTCAGTCTTCGAAAATTGTTTCCATGCGCGGAGATGTTTGGAGCCGATGATTTCACGATGCTCAATGCCGTCTCCGATGTGGAAAAGGTTCAAGAAGGGGACGTTTTCTTCGCGTGCAACGCAACAAACGGAATGCTCGACGCTCTCTTGGACGATGCGATTCGGCGTGGCGCAAAAGCGCTTGTCGTGCCCGAAATGACGGGGAATCCTTTTCGAATGACGCCCAACGAGGAGTTGGTTCCCCTTCTGGTCGTCGAGGAAGTGGAAGCTGCTTATGCGCGAGCGTGCCACGCGCTTTTTGGTTTTCCCTCGCGCAAACTTGAAATGATAGGTGTGACGGGGACGAGCGGAAAAACAATGACCTCCTGCCTCATCGCTGGAATCCTCGGTGCCGCGCGTCGAAACGTCGGTATGTTGGGTTCTCTCGGCGTGTTCGATGGCGTCGACGCCTCACCCAATTCGATCTCGCTCCTCCCTCCGAAACGCACGGCAAGTTGGCTCGCGCGCATGATCGCCAACGGCTGCTCTCACGCAGTGGTGGAAGTTTCTAGCCAAGCACTTGCCCTTTCGCGGTTGGAGTCCGTTTCGTTCGGAACCATTTGCGTCACGAATATCCTTCGAGCGCACCTTGAATACCACCGCTCGTTGTGTGAGTATCGCAAAGCGAAGATGCGGATTTTCGAGTACCTCTCGCGCGACGGCGTGGCGATTCTCAACGCGGACGACCCGATTTGTGCCGAAGCCGCGAGTTGGCTCGATATCCCCATTTTGACCTACGGCCTCCACAACTCCGCCGACGTATCGGGCGCGATTATCGAGCAAGGCACTTCGGAACAAACGCTCCTCGTCTCTGCAGGCGACCAAACCGCTCCTTTGCGCACACGAATCGTGGGAAATCACTACATTTACGACTGTCTCGCGGCAATTGCGGTTGGTTTGCGCTTGGGAATCCAATTTGCGGACGTTTTGAAGGGTGTGGAATCCGTCGATCTCATCCCTGGTCGCATGGAGCGCATTGATTGTGGGCAGAATTATAGCGTCTTTATTGATCGCGCCGCCGCGCCGGAAGAATTACGTTCGACGCTTGAATTTCTGCGCGAAGTGACTCGCGGGCGGATTTATTGTGTCATGAGCGCCACGCCTCGAGAAGGTTCTGGCTCCCGGTCGGCAATGGAGCTCCTTGCGGCGAAGTATGCCGACCTCGTTTTCCTTGCGGAGGAGAACAGACCAGACGACTCGGACGGTCTGAATTTTGAGTGCAAAAGTGCGGTGACACAAAAGGTTTTTCGGTGTGAGAGTCGGCGCGACGCCATTCTTCACGCGCTTTCGACCGCCAAAAAGGGGGATTCCGTCCTCATTGCGGGGCGGGGGTACGAGAAAAAAAGAGCTCCGAACGACCCCGCGCGACAAGACGATCGCGATATCGTTCGGAGAATTTTATTCCGAATTCCTTAAAATAGAGTTGTGTCAATTTTATAATACCTCGCGTTGAAATTTCCGGCGTCGTCCGCCGTTGGAGCTACGCACCACGGCTCGCAAAACGTCGCGCAAAACGGGAATTTAAAGGAGCACCGTCTGAAACTACGGGCTGCGCTCTTCGTTCTCCGCTCAACTTTTAGACCGCTCACTACGTTTGCTTGTTCCGTCTATTTTTCTGATGCAACGCTAGTCTCGCGGAAGTGGCGTCGCGTAGCGGAGGGGGTCGACGACACCTGCTTCTCGAAAGCCCGCGAGGCGCAGGAGGCACGCGTCACACTCGCCGCAGCTGGCGCCGTCTTCACGCGGGTCGTAGCACGTGTGCGTGAGGGAATAATCGACCCCGAGACGCACGCCTTCGCGCACGATTTCTCCCTTCGACATATGAAGGAGCGGCGCGTGTATTTTCGTTTTGAGCGTCCCCTCCACACCACCCTTCGTCGCGAGGTTGGCGAGTGCCTCAAATGCGCGCAAAAATTCCGGTCGGCAATCGGGATACCCACTATAATCCACGTGATTGATTCCCAAAAAGATATCTTCCGCCCCGATTGTCTCCGAAAAAGCGAGCGCGAGCGAAAGAAGGATGGTGTTTCGTGCGGGAACGTACGTGACGGGAATGTCCGACCCCATTGTCTCCTCCGACCGACCGTGCGGGACGGGAATCGTCGGCGTTGTGAGCGCACTCCCGCCGAATTGCGCGAGATTTACGTCGAGAAACTCGTGGCGAACCACCCCCAACGCCGTCGCGCCGCGCCGCGCTGCTTCAAGCTCAAACGCGTGGCGCTGCCCGTACGACACCGTGAGCGCGTACAAGTCGAAACCTTGTGACTTCGCTATCGCGCCAACAGTCGTTGAGTCCAAACCTCCCGAGAGGAGAAGAACGGCGTTCATGATTCGCTCCTTATGGTTTTATTTTTCTATAGAGAGTTCTCTCGCTGATGCCGAGCAATTTTGCCGCCTCCTCGCGATTGCCATTTGTGTGGGCGAGCGTCGCGGCGATGAAACGTGCCTCCAAATCCTCGAGGGAGTGCCCCACGAGCGCCTCGATCGGGTCGCGCTGCGGATTTGCCTCCGCATTCGTCGCAACGCCAGAGGCTTCCGGCTCCCGCAGCGTGTGCGAAATATTCTGCGTGAGCAAAATCGCCTGCTGTCGATCCTCCTCTGAAACCAAATCGTCCAGTTCCTCTGGCAAATCGTCCACGTTGAGCAACTCGTCGTAATCCACAACCACCATGCTCTCGATCATATTCCGCAGCTGGCGCACGTTGCCGGGATAATCATACGCGAGGAGATACTTCCGCGCGGCAGCCGACATGCCACGAATCGTTTTCTCGTGCTTCTTCGCGAAAAAACGGATAAAATAATCAATGAGCACCGGAATGTCGCCCGTTCTTTCGGCAAGAGAAGGAAGGCGCACAGAGACGACCTTCAACCGATGATACAAGTCGCTTCGGAAGTGTCCTTTTTCGATTTCGCTCTTCAAATCACGATTCGTGGCGGAGAGGAGACGCACATTCACCTTGATCGGCGCGTTGGCACCGACGCGAGTGATTTCGTTCTCCTCCAAGACGCGCAGGAGCTTTATTTGTGTTGGCATCGGCATGTCCCCTACCTCGTCGAGAAAGAGCGTTCCGCCGTTTGCGTACTCGAATTTCCCAATCCGATCGGAGGTCGCGTCTGTGAAAGCTCCCTTGACGTGACCAAAAAGCTCGCTTTCCAAGATATTCTCGCTGAGTGCCGCGCAATTGAGACCAACGAAGGGTTCGTTTTTTCGAGGACTATTTTGATGAATCGCCTGCGCGACGAGTTCCTTCCCCGTGCCTGTTGCGCCCTGAATGAGAACCGTGGCGTTCGTGGGAGCGATTCGGCGCAGCTTTTCAATTATGGCCAGCATCTCTGGACTGCTGCCGACCAGTTTTTCGAACCCGAATTTTTCGTCCAAGCGCGTTTGGAGTTCCTGATTCGCACGTTTGAGAAATGCGCTCTCCGCCGCTTTCTCCGCAACGGCGCGCAATTGCTTCAAATCGAGCGGTTTGAGGAGATAATTGAACGCCCCTTGCTGCATGGCACTCACGGCAGACGGAACGCTTCCGTGCCCCGTCATGATAATCACGGATGCGTCGGGCAAATTCTGTCGCGCGCTTTGGAGCACACCGAAGCCATCAATCCCCTCCATGATGAGATCCGTGAAAATGACGTCAAAGTGTCCAGACTCGATTTTCGAAACAGCCTCCTCGCCCGACTCGGCAATTTCCGTAGTGTACCCAACCCGCGCGAGCGCAAGCGCAACAATGTCGGCATGGGGACGTTCGTTATCGACAATCAAGATGGATATGGCTGAAGGCGTCACGAGTACTCTCCGTTGGAAAATCCTGAACTTAGGCGAAAATGGTGGAAATAGACCACACACTCGACGTCAGTATACCATATTTTCGATTTTTTTCTACCCCCACCAGAGAATATGCCGAGATTACAAGATCAGTTTCATGAAAAAGTAGCCCCCACCCCCTCTTGACCGATAAACAATCTTTTGTAAAATGGAGAAAGTGTCCGTGGGTGTTCTTGTTGGTGGCTCGGTCTTTTTTTTGTTCTGAACAGAACGTTTGCCAACGAGGTCGCACACTACGGCGAGTGGGACATTGCGAAGACCTGAATTTTGAAATGCGATGAGTATAAGCACACAATGTTCCTCTCGCCCACTGATGGAGGACTGTTTCATGCGTACTTCGGAAAATACGCCTCCGGATTCCTGTGGAAAACGATTCTGTCAGGAACCTTCGGTACACGCGTTTCGTCGTTTGGTTCCTGGTGAGCGGCGGATTGATTGCATTGCTTCTCTGGAGATAGCATGGCGTTGGTGCCCTCCTGGAGCGTTTCTTTGCGGGTCACCCCGTTGGGAGTGGGAGAAGGGCAAAATCACGTGGAAGCATTACGACGAAACCCAACATCTTGTCCGTATATCCTCGGGTTTTTGGATGCTTGAAACCCCCGTTACTCTTAATCTGTTTCGCCTGTTCGTCGATGAGACGGGCTACGAGCCTGGCAAGCGTCCTTATACCGTGCCGAGTTGGGTTTGGAATCCCAAGACCTCGAAATTCGAGTCGTCCGATGCGTTTCGTTGGGACTCGCCCGGTCTAATCTATCAGAACGATGAGCACCCTGTCACGCTCGTGCATTGGTGCGATGTGAATGTCTTTGCGCAATGGCTCTCTCGAAAACTTGGCGTCTGTGTCACTCTTCCGACGGAGGCGCAGTGGGAATACGCGTGTCGGGCAGGGACGAATGATTGCTATCATTTTGGGACGAAATTGAATGGCGAGCAGGCGAATTGCTACGGACGGTATCCTTTCGGAACGACGCAGAAGGGACCTTTTCTCTGTGGAACTTCCCCTGTTGCGCAGTACCCACCGAATCCATGGGGGCTTTACGATATGCACGGAAATGTTTGGGAATGGTGCCGCGATTGGTACGCTCCCTATCCGGCTCAAGGCTGCGACAAAGATGGTTCGAAGTGCGAAATTGTCGATCCGAAGGGACCGAAAAGCGGTCTTTCGCGTATCTTTCGTGGAGGAAGTTGGCTCTCCAAGGCGGTTTTTTGCAGGGCGGCGTATCGAGGGAGGAACGAGGAGTTGTTTTTGTCCAACGATTTAGGCTTCCGACTCGTCTGCGTTCCCTTCCATGCCATGGAGTAGAAGAGCGGGGCAGGGTGGTATCTGGGTGGCATATTGGCGCTCAAACGAATTTGAGTTTTCACAAAAAAGTGAGGAGCCTGGTGTGAAGCTCCGATGGCGGACTAAAAGCGGAGAGACCAAAGCCGATTTTGGCGGGGATAAATCCGCTTTTTTCCTAAATTTCCGCAGAAATGCGCTTGACACAATCGGATTTTTATGTAAAATGTGTGGGTGGTTGGTTGTAGTCAAAGGAAAAACAATATGAATTATGCTCAAATCGGACCCATTGCCGTTTATCTCCCAGAAAAATGCGAGACGATCGACGATCTGAAGCTCGAACATCCTGAGTGGGAGTTGGACGAAATATGCGCCAAAACTGGAATTTATGCCCGCTATGTTTCTGCACCGGATGAGTTTGCTTCGGATATGGCGTATAAAGCGGCGTCGAAGCTGATTGATGGGTACGATATCGACCCCAAAAGTATCGATTTTATTCTTCTGTGTACGCAGTCGCCCGACTACCCGATTCCCACGACGGCGTGTCTCGTCCAGCATCGTCTTGGGCTGCGTGTAGAGTGTGGCGCGCTCGACTTCAACCTCGGCTGCTCTGGTTACGTTTATGGCTTGAGTCTTGCGGATGGGCTTATTCGCGGTGGTATCGCAAAACGGATTATTCTTATCACGGCGGAAACCTACACGAAATATATCGATTCTGGGGATCGTTCTCTGCGGACGATTTTTAGTGATGCCGCCACGGCAACACTTATTGAGGCGAGCGAGCAGCATTCTCTCGGACCGTTTCTCTTTGGGACGGATGGCGAGGGGGCGGACACGCTCATTGCCTATGGGAAGGGGATGAGACCGGAATCTTTGTCGCTCAAACCGAGGCACCGTCGGCGATGGAAGAGCAGCCTTTATATGGATGGTGCAGAGTTGATGAGTTTCACGAACTCCAAAATCCCACCGCTTGTGGCGCAGCTCTTGGACAAGGCGAATATTACGAAAGACGACGTGAATATTTTCCTGATGCATCAAGCAACGAAAAAAATGCTCCAGTCGCTCACTTCGAGTTTGGGTATTCCGCCGGAGAAGGCGCCGATTCGGATGGAGCACATTGGCAACACCGTGAGTTCCACCATTCCGATTCTCATTCGCGAGCTGCGCGAGAGTGGCGAGTTGAACCCGGAGAAAAAGGCGATGATGCTCGGCTTTGGCGTCGGTCTTTCGTGGGGTGGCGTTTTGTGGAAAGACTCTTGGAGTGCGGGTCGGTCGGATCGCTTGTAGAAAGCCAGTGGAGAGACTGGAGAATTATGGACTGTTTTAAAATCATTCCGGGGCGCCTGCTGCGGCAGTTGTTCCTGATTTTCTTTGCCTTTCAAGTGGGAATCACGCTCTTTTTCGTTATTCTTGCGCTTTTTTTGCAAGGTGTCGTGCAGAAGTTGCCGTTGAGCGAGATTCCCAAGCTGCTCCCGTATCTTTTCCCTTACTCCATGTCGCTCTCGGGGCAGTTTGTCGTGATGCTCACGTGCGTTCTCGTCTACTCGCAACTTACGGCGTCGCGTGAAATCCTCGCCTTGCAATCCTCTGGCATCTCCTCGTGGCGCGTGATGTACCCCGCTTTTCTCCTCGCGTTTGCGATGAGTTTTGTGAATTATTGGATGATCGACCTCCACAACTCGTGGGGGAAATTCGGCATTGGCAAGGTTTTGGCGGCGTCGGCAGAGAATATTCTCTATTCGACCTTGAAAAACGACGGCATGATTCAGTATCGCGACTACTCCTTCAGTGTGAAATCGGTGGAGGGGCGGACGCTCCACAATCTTACGTTCACGCATCGGAATCCTGAGGTCGCTTTTGCTTGCTCGGCGCAGACAGCCATGATTCAGGTTGGACAGGCAAAGTACCTAAAAAGGGAGAGCGAGAAACAATTCGAGAGCAATTTCCCAGGTTTCACGTACTCGCCGCGACCCGAGGAGACCGTCATTAAAATCACGCTCGACAACGTGACGCACTCGAGTAAAGAGAGGCGCGGCATCATACCCGGCAGGACGATCGTCTTTATCTCGCCAGAGAAGTTGGAGGTCAATCGTTTTATCCGTGGAATCTCCGACGAGCGCCCCTCCACGATGTCGATCGACCGGTTGGACGGGTTTGTGGAGGAGCAAAACGAGCGAATCCACGAAGTCGAAAATCAAATCCTCGTTCAAGCGTCGAGAAACTTGGTTTTTGGGAAGATCGACGCGTTTGAGAGTTCCGTGTGGCAAGACTTGCATCAGGAAATTCGTCGGTGCCAGCGTTCGATAGAGCGTGCGAAGATTGAACCCACGCGGCGGTGGGCGACGTCGTTCAATTGCTTTTTCATTGCACTTTTGAGTGTCCCACTTGCCCTCAAAAAGGGGAAATCGAGTCCGCTTTCTGTTTTCTCTGCCATTATCGCGCCGCTTGTCCTTTCGTACTACCCCCTTCAGATGATTTTCCTCAACGCCGCGAAAGATGGGGCGCTCCCGGCGCTTTGTATGTGGATACCAAACCTTGGTTTGTTGGTGTTTGGGATCGTGTTTATTCGGCGCGCCCTTTGATGTTGGCAAATGGAGTGCGATTGGAGTGAAAGATGTCCATTTTGGCGCGTTATTTGGAATTGATTCGTTTTAGCCACACGCTTTTTGCGCTTCCGTTCGCGTTTCTGGGGGCGCTCATGGCGTGGTACATGAATTATCACCCCGAGGTGGAGGGGGCGGCAATAATTCCGTTTCGTCTCCTTGATTTTGTGGGTATTTTGGTCTGCATGGTTTTTGCACGCAGCGCAGCAATGACGTTCAACCGAATTGCGGATCGAAAGATCGACGCGCTCAACCCACGCACTTCCTCGCGCCATTTGTGCGTCGGGTCGCTCAGCCTTCGAAGTGCTGTTGTTTTTCTTGTTCTCTCGTCGTTGGGCTTCGTCGCGGGGACGTTATGTTTTCTGCCGAGAAATCCGATTCCTGCCGTGGCGGCGCTCCCGGTGCTCCTTTTTCTCTTCGGATACAGCCTCGCAAAACGCTTCACGAATCTCGTGCATTTTTGGCTCGGAGCGGCATTAATGCTCACTCCACTTGCGGCTTGGGTGGCGTTGCGTGGGGAGGTGTGGGTGCGTGCCTTTCAAACGTGGTGCGACTCAGGAGACCTTCCTCTCCTTCTGTCGGAGCTTTCCCCTTTCTTGCTGGCGGGTGCGGTTTTATTCTGGTCGGCAGGTTTTGATATTATTTATGCGTGCATGGATGCCGCATTCGACCGCACGCACGGCGTTTTTAGTATCCCCGGAAGGTACGGCGTCCCTGCCGCCCTCCGCCTCGCGGCGCTGTGCCATTTTTGCGTTCTCCTTCCGCTTCTTGCGCTCCCGATGTTCTTCCCACCTTTTTCGTCTATTTGGTTGGCTGGCGTTCTTTTTATCGCGCTCCTTTTAATTTATGAACACGCTATTGTCGACGTTCAGGACGCGAAAAAGGTGAATATCGCGTTTTTTCACGTGAATTCGATCATCAGTCTGACGCTCTTGGGCGTGGGAGGCGTGGAGATTTTTCTCCATTGGTGAGATTAGAGGGTGCGTATTGGTGGGTGCCTTGGCGTGCTCGAAAAGAGAGCCGATGGAAAATTTGTCGAAAAATCGGGTTTCTCTGAAAAAAAGGAGGCTCCCACCCTTGCGAAAAGTCTCCAAATAGGGTAGAATGCACGTTCGTTGTTAGGACGATATTTGCTTTCCACATTAAGAAAGGATGAGGATAATGGTATGAATCGACAGGAATTTTTGAAATCACTTGCTATAGCGGGAATGACGGCGGCGGTTTCGACCCACGGATCTATGGATGTCCTTGCCCAGGGCGCAAAACGAGGGAAAAAACAGGAAGGTCCCGCCGATCTCGCCGCCGTGATTGGCGGAGAGCCTGCCGAGATGTTCAACGCTGCTATCCAAAGAATGGGTGGCATGGGGCGTTTCGTCAAGAAAGGACAAAAAGTTTGCATCAAGCCAAATATCGGCTGGATCAAGACGCCCGAACTTGCAGGGAATACAAACCCAGAGTTGATTGTTGCCGTTATTAAAGCGTGCCAACAGGCGGGGGCGTCGGAAGTCACGGTTTTTGATCACACGTGCGACGAGTGGAGAGGGTGCTACACGACGAGTGGAATCCAGGAAGCCGCCGAGAATGCGGGTGCGAAAGTCCTGCCCGGCAACGATGAGCGCTATTATACTGAGGTGCAGCTTCCACTTGCGAAAAACCTCAAAACGTGCAAGCTGCACAACGCGATTCTCGAGTGTGATTGTTGGATTAATATCCCTATCCTCAAAACGCACAGCGGCGCGCGCATGACCATTGCGATGAAAAACCTTATGGGAATCGTGTGGGATCGTCGGTTCTTCCACACCAACAACCTCAATCAATGCATTGCGGACATTTGCACGTACGAAAAGATGCCCGTCTTGAATATTGTCGACGCCTATCGTGTGATGAAATCCAACGGACCGCGCGGGCGTTCTTTAGCGGACGTGGTGAATCCGAAGGGATTGTTCATTTCGCCCGATATTGTCGCGGTGGATACTGCCGCAACGCGCTTCTTCAACCAAATCGTTGAGATGCCGCTTGATGAAGTTGGCTATCTCGCCATTGGCGACGAGATGAACATTGGGACGATGAATCTGAATTCGTTGAATACCGCGCGGGTTCGAATGTAGAAGATGAAAGTCCTCATTTTAGGATATCAAAAGCGCTCTGGGGTGTGTGAGACGATTGAAGTGCTCCGCCCCCAAATCGAGCGCTGCGCGGAGATTGTTCTTGAAGATCTGACGGGTACGAAACCTTTAGACGATATTCAGGCGGACGTCGCTCTTGTGTTTGGGGGGGACGGTTCGATCCTTCGTGCCGTGAAACAAATGGGCGCGCGGCAGCTCCCCGTTCTCCCTATTAATCTGGGGCGTCTTGGATTCCTTGCCGACGTCGCGCCAGAGGATTTGATCGAAAAATTGTGGGTTCTAAGCGAGTTCATTCTTCTCGCAGGGGCAAGTTGGAGTGACGACTGTCTCGAAAAGAAGCATTTTGGGGCGTCTCGTGTCTCCGAAAATCACTTCCTCATCTCTGAGCATCGCCTTTTGGATTGCATCGTGAGTGGACCTTCGTTTGAAGGGGAACCGCGTTCTGCTTTGGTGATGAATGAGGTGGCGATTCAGAATGCTGCGTTCCACATTATGGAAGTGAAATTGTATGCGGATGGAGAATTCGTCACAACATACAGTTGCGACGGTTTGATTTTGAGCACGCCGATTGGCTCGACGGCGCACAATTTGTCGGCAGGGGGGCCCATTCTGCGTCAGGGTTTGGACGTGGTCGTCATTTCTCCTATCGCGCCGCACACGCTCACGTATCGCCCCGTCGTCGATTCCGCACGTCGAACGTTCCAATTGAACGTGATTTCTAAGAATATCGAAACCGCCACGGTGGTTGATGGGAAGATTCTCGCGAAAATCACTCCAGAGGACACGGTTTTAGTGCGTCCCTCGAACGTTAGTTTCAAGATGTTGAACGTGCCTGGGTACTCCTATTATCGCACGCTGCAAAAAAAACTTGGCTGGAGCGGACAGCCTCGGTATGGCAAGGAAAAATCAAAGGGACATTGAGAGTTTTTTAATACTTCGCGTTGAAACTTCTCGTTCCGTCCGCCGTTGGAGCTACGCACCACGGCGCGCAAAATGTCGCGTAAAACGGGAATTTTAAAGCACGATAGTATAAGAAAGGGAATGAAATGAAGCATTTTTTTGTCGCGCTTTTGGCGCTGGTGGGGTGTGTTTCTGCGCTTCAGGCGGAGGAAGAGAAGTATCTTTTGCGCTACCAATGGAAGAAGGGGGACGTTTTCGCGTGGGAAGTGACGCATCGAAATCGAACCACTACGATGGTGGGGAATCTCGTCGAAAATATCGACACCTACGCCCACTCGGAGAAAAGTTGGGAGGTCGAATCCGTCGATGAGGACGGCGTTGGGACGATCATCAATGTCGTTCCTTGGGCGGAGATGCGCGAGAAAAAAGAGGACGGAACGATCATTTCGTTCGACAGTCGCGTTGAGGCGGTTCCTGAGGAGGGATTTGAGACTGCACCAGCCTCGTTGGGGCGTCCGCTTGCTCGCATCTCTATCGACGCGCGGGGAAAACAAGTTGCGCGAGAAGATTATCAAACGACCACCATCGTTCAGCAGGCGAATCAAGCGTACGTTTGCGTCGTTTTTCCGGAGGAAGCAATCCCCGTGGGGTATTCTTGGACGACGCAATATCCCGTCTACGTTCCGACCCAGGCGGGCTTGCTCCAACGTGTCGATATGCTTCAGCGCTTCACGCTTGAGGAAGTCGCGGACGGCATCGCGCGCGTCGCATACTCCACTAAAATTTTGACTCCTCTGAGCGACAACTCCATTCGGGCGCAAATTATCGATCGTTTATACTCTGGCGTCTTTCTTTTCGACGTCGCACGCGGACGCTCACTCATGCTTACTCAAAAAGTTGACGAGCAGGTTTTTGGTTTTCGCGGAGAAGTCAGCCGATTGAAAATCGCGATCAATTTTGATGAACGTTTGATCCTAAAATAAGGCGGAGAAACACTCTTATGCGAATCGGAATGTACGGTGGGACGTTTGATCCTATCCATTATGGGCACCTCCTTTTGGCGGAATCTGCGCGACAGCAGATGAATTTGGACAAGGTGATTTTCGTCCCTGCCGGGATTCCTCCTCACAAACGAGATTGGACGCTCGCGCCGGAGAAAGATCGAATTGCTATGCTTGAGCTTGCGATTCGAGGAAACGCGGCTTTTGAGATTGATCGTTATGAAATCGACTCCCCCAACGTGAGCTACACGGTTCACACACTCGAATACCTTCATGAGCGCTATCCTGGCGCGGAATTCTTCCTTCTTTTGGGAGAGGACATGCTTCGGAGTTTTCCCCACTGGCGGGAGCCGCAGCGGATTTGCGAGTTGGCGCCGCCGCTCGTCATTGGGCGTGCCGGAAGAGAAATTGAGGATTTGGATTTCCTCTCGGGCGTCGCGTCCCCAGAAAAAATGGAGCAAATTAAACGCTCCAGAATCCACATGATTCAGGTCGCCTACAGCAGCAGCGAGATTCGGGACTGCATCGCCCAAGGGAAGAGTATCCGTTACCAAACACCACCAGAGGTGATTGAATACATTCAAAAGAATGCGTTATACGGATACGCTTCCCACGAAGAGCTTCAAGATGCGCTCATGTCATAAGTTGTTCAAATGTCATAAGTTGTTCAAAATCCGCACTCCATTTCGACCCATATGAGCGTTGCTTCGGAATTTGATTTCGGGGCGACGCGGACGCAATTCTCGCCGTCTAAGGCTGCTGAGAGGGGAAATTCCGCACGAATGGCGCTCTGGGCGCGTCCGTAGATTGTTGCGTTTGAGACGACGCCGAGGGCAGTGGGGGTCGATCCATTGAGGGAAATTTCCCACGAGTTGGGATCGAAATTCTCTCCTTCTCGAGACGCAGATTCTCGAAACGCAACCACGACAAAAACGCTCCCTTGGGCAGGTTTCTTCCCGAATGCGACGCGAAAATCCGCAGGTTCTCGCAATTTCTTCGGAAGCTGCATGTCGCGTTCGATGCCGTTGGGCGTCGCCATATAATCATGGTGCGTGATTGGGTGGCGTCGTGGTGCTTCGACGACACGCGCATAGTCCAACCCACTCGCGATGAGCTTTTTAAACAAATCTGGACGATAAACCAAATTAAAAAGGTACAACCCATCGGCTCCGCGATAAAAATGGTTTGTCGCCCAAGCGTTGTAGACTTCCTCCGAGATCGGCGTGCGGGGGACGCCTGAGCCGGGCGAGATTCCGTCGTCAATCGCGACGAGAACCAAAACGGGCGTGCCTTCGAGCTGACTCTTCCATGCTTCCACCGGGATGTCCATGTCCCCAGACGAAAAGAAGCACGAAGCGACGATCCAATCGACCAGCCCCTCTTTCGCCCACAGCGTCGCGTCCATACCCAACGCGAGAGCCGCCTCGGGCTGCGCCGGGACGCGGACGGAGAGTTGAATCGGATGATTCCTCTTTTTCTCCCAGTCGTCGGCGATTTTTCGCACCTCGCGCACAAATTCCGTGAGAAAATGCGCCTCTTCTCGCTCTCTTCCGGGCGTCAAATGGAGGCAAAAACGCATCCAATCGAGTTCGAATCCGTCGAAATCATAGCGTTCAAACAACTCTCTCACACACGCGAGATGATAATCGCGCACCTCTTTTTTGGCATAATTGAAGGCATAATCGGTCCAATTCCCAGAAGTTGCGTGAGGGACGCGCCACAACTCAGGGTGCGTGCGCCAGAAATTCGTGTTTCGAAAATAATTTCGTTCCGTGACAAAATGAACATCATTCATCCGCATGGTGATCCAAGGAGAAATCCCATTCTCCCGACACCTTACGATCCACACGGCATACGGATCGATCCCTTTTTCGTGGAGGATTTTGCAATTTTTTGCCCAGATGTTGTCGGATGTTTTCCCATCAACTTCGTCCCAAATTGCCTCGTGGACGTGAGAGCGATACGACGTTCTCTGCCCCTGCGGACACATGAAAAAGTGCGTTACTCGCGACCCCTTCATCGCGTCGATATACGCTTGAAGGTCTTTCTCATTCATCAAACTTGAATTTTGTTTGAAATAATGGTCGTTGTCCTCATTTATCACCATGATGCCCTGCGCCTCTTGTGCGAGCGCTTTGGCGACGAAATCCGAATCGCAAAGGAGATTTATCCCCGCAATCAAGAGGAGAGCGAAGATCGCGAGCCTTCTTGTGCCATTTTTCACCATGCTTACCCTATCCATTATCACCTCACGCGCTAAAACAACCGACACAAACACACCTAATCCAATTTGCGATACTTTTCGAGCAAAAAGAGGAATCGCTCTAAATCGGTCGGGAGAGGGGCTTCAATCTCCATTTCCTCGTGGGTTCGAGGGTGCAAAAAGCGGATTCTCCGCGCGTGAAGCGCCTGGCGCGCCAATACGAGTCGATTTGGCGGCGCGTCGTCCCAAGAATACTCTCGAAAATCCTCCGTCTCTGGCGGAAGCGGAAGCGCATCGTCGTGAGAAATCCCCACTAAATTTCGATCCCGGCGCAACTCACCCAAAAGCACGCGCGGATGCGAGCTATACAACAAATCCCCGACGATTGGGTGCCCAACGTGCGCCAAATGGAGCCGAATTTGGTGCGTCCGACCCGTTTTGGGGAAGCATTTAAAAGACGAAAAACCCGCAAAACGACGATCCACCTCATAAAACGTCCTTGCCTCTCGCGCCTCGTTTGAGTCGAAACGAATCATCTTCTTCTCTCGATGGCGCGGATGCGGTCCAATTGGTGCATCAATCCAATCGCAATCACGCAGCGGATTGCCATACGCGATCGCGAAATACTCCTTTTGAACGATTCTTTGCTCAAACTGCCGGGCGAGTTCCGCGTGCGCTTGGTCGTTTCTTGCGACGAGAATGACGCCGCTTGTGTCCCTATCGAGCCGATGAACGATTCCGGGGCGTGTTGGTCCGCCAGCTTGGCTTAAATCCATGCCGAAGCGAAATTGGAGCGCGCTTGTGAGCGTTCCGCTCCAATGTCCACGTGCGGGGTGCGTGACCATTCCGGGTGGCTTATTGATCGCGACCACCCACGAATCTTCGTACAAAACGTCGAGAGGAATATCCTCTGCCGCAGGTGTTTCGCGCGGGCGCTCGGGCAGAAGAATCGCGACCATCTGCCCTGGATTCAATTTATACGCTGGCTTCCCTTGCTTGCCATCGACAAGCACGCACCCCGACATAATCGCGCCGCGCAAGAGTGTGCGACTATAGTCGGGAAAATGATAAACGAGGAATTTATCCAATCTCCATCCCGACTGGTCGTGCTCAACTTGCCGAGTCTGTCGTTGCGAAAGATTTGGAGTTGGTTCGATATCGTCGTTGGACTCTTCGTCGAAATAGTCGCTCAAAATATACTCTCGCTCTAATACACACGCTCTAATTATTGTGGGATTCCGCTGTGCAAATCAGGGAATCTCCTCAACCAAACCATGATTCACGGATCTCCATTTCACCCAACCGTTGCGACTTTGGGGGGCAGGGATGGAGCTGCCCGCAATGACGTCTGTGGGAGGAAATGTCGCTTCGACGACCTGGATACGTCTTGATTCGCAAAAATTGGGCGATCCGTTTCCTACCCACTCGAGCCAATCATTTTGAAGGTCGCGCAAACCTTCGTACCCATAGAGTTCCCAAACAATTTGATCGAGCGGGGTTTGTTCGTGCATACATCTTTCGACAAAACGAACGAAAAACTGCGGTCCGCGTTGTCGAATGAGGAACTCGGAGACCGAAAAACCTTGCGCGTAGAGGGTGAGTGGTTCCGCAGGATACTCTTCCATCACGAACAATCTGTCGAGGGGGATTCCACGATGGTTCCGCAAAAATTTGTGAAGCATCCTTTGATACTTATCGCGTTCCGCATCCGCCTCCGTGAAAGTCGCGGCTCCTTCGTCCGCCCAGCGCGGGACCGGCTGGCGGAAATAACTCGCAAGAATCGTGTGCGTGACTTCGTGAGGAAGTACAGAGTCGTATATACGCTCTTCGGTTCCTTGGACTTTCATCTCCCAATCGTACACTTCTCTGTTGTGGAACGTGAAAGTTGTCTCGCCCGCAGCGGGGAGGTTTCCCCCCACGTGAACCTTAATCGTGCACTTTTTCGACCAATCGGGTAACTCCGTCCCCAACCAAAAGAGAGCGAGGGATTTGCGTAGTTTTTCCGCTCTCTGAGCCACTTTTTGCGAGATGCGCGGGTCGCTCGCGTCGACACGAAAGTTGCGTGTGTCGATTGTGTACGCTTCGGCAAGTTGCGCAAAAAGGCAAACCGCGACGAATGTTGCCGCTAAAAGAGACCTGTACATGGGCATATTTTACTTTCCTTCCCTAGTTGACAAAAAAATTCCCATTGACCTCCTCCTTAAATTTCCGTTTTTCACGAACTTTCGGAAACTACGCACCACGGCTCGCAAAACGTTGCGAAAAACGGAATTTTAAAGGAGAACGAGTATTATAAACACTTACGACCGACATCAGTTTACCAGGTAAATGGACTTTTGAAAAGGGCATTTTCTCCAATTTTCTTCAATTTTCTCAAAAAACTTTCCGATATGGTCGAATTCTGCGCATTACACCTCAAAATTTCTGGAGGAGTGCTTGAAGTCGGTGGCGCTTTATGGTACAATCGGGTGTTGTTTTAAGGTAATTTGTTCCGCACGTTCCACAAGAAAGGAAATCGTATGAAAAAACTATCTACCATCCTCCCCGTCATTTTCGTCGCGACGATGTTTTCTTCAGTTGTTGCCGAGGAAAAAGCGGTGACCGATCAACCAAAATCGGAACTTCAATTCCTCTTCCGAGACGCCTCACTTGAGGATTTCGACTTCTTCCTCGTCGACGGAGGGAAAAAAGAAGATGTCTTCAAAATCGAGGACAACATCCTGAAAATTACCGGCTCTCCCTTCGGCTGGCTCGCTACCAAAAAGTCCTACAAAAACTTCTTCTTGTTCGTCGAAATACGACATCCGAACCCTGAAGAAATCGCAAACAGTGGGCTATTCCTTCGACTCACCGAGAATGTCGGAACCTTTCTCCCAAAGTGTATCGAAATTCAAATGCACAAGAAAACGCTTGGAGACATCTTTGGATTCCACGGCGTCAAACTCTGTGGGTCGCCCGATCGTTTTGCGTTTGTAGAGGAGAAAAACCTGCACAAAGTCGTGCGCGACTTGGACACGAACGTTGATCCCAACGAATGGACGCGCGTCGCCGTCCTCTGCCACGAAGATATTATTGTCGTCTACGTCAATGACCAGGTCGTGAATTGGGCGTGGAACGTTGATTCCTCGCCTGGACAAATCGCCTTCCAATCCGAGGGTGGCGAAATCTGGTTCAGAAACGCAAGAATTCTCGAGAAATAGAGTCCTCCCCCCCCTTTTTTGCATTGGAGTACAATCATGTCTTTTGTTTATCATCTTTTGAAACGGGTTTCCTCCGGAAATTGCTTCGGAGTTTTCCCTCTCATTTTTCTTTTTGCGAGTCTCGCGCCTGGCGGGAATTCCCCCTTCGGCACCAATTTTGCCGCAGCTGAGGAGGCACGCGGCGCGGACGCTCCCGAATCGGGCACCCAAGCGGCTCCAGAGTTCCAAGATCGTTGGTTCTACGCCTCCTTTGGACTTCGTTCGGACGAAGAGGTGGAGGAGATGATCCAACTCCTTCGCGACGCCGAAAGTGTCGGGCTAAACGGAATGCTCTGGGCGTGCGGAATCGAGCGCTGTGGAAGCTGGTCCGATGTGACGAAGGAGCGCTTTTCCCGAATCAAGACGGCCGCAGACGATGCTGGTGTCGAGATTATCCCCATCCTCTGGTCGGTCGGATACGGAACCATGCTCGCGAAAAACGCGAATTTGGTCGAGGCGTTGCCGATCAAAAACCTCCAAGTCGTCGCGCGAAATGGAGGAGTGGAGGAAATTTCAGACTCCGAAAATGTCCAGATCATCAACGGCGATTTTGAGGACTTCCGCGATGGAAAATTCATCGGCTACGGCTTTCACGACAAGCCAGGAACGATTTCGTTTCGCGATACAGAAGTCAAACATGGGGGCGAATCCTCCATTCGACTCGAAAATTTCGGTGCCGACAAACACGGACACGGACGTGTATTTCAACGCTTGAAGGTCGTCCCTCATCGAAACTATCAAATCAAACTCTGGTACAAAACGGAGGGGCTGGCGAAACGTAACGTTTTTCGTGTCCAAATCTATGGCAAAAACGGTGGGTTGAGTTCCTCTTTTCCTGCTGTGCCGGAGGACGGAACTCAAGATTGGAAGATGACGACGCTCTCTTTCACGACTTACGAGGAGACGGAGATTCTCTTCTACGTCGGGATTTGGGACGGGACGGACGGCACGCTCTGGCTCGACGATATGACGATTGAAGCGAAAAATATGACGGCGCCAGTCCAAAGACCCGGCACTCCTCTTGTCGTGAAAAACGCAAAAACTGGCGAAATTTACGAGCAGGGAAACGATTTCGTGCCGGAGGTTTTTCGTATGAGAGACTTCAAAAACGGCGTGCAAAAGTCTCCGATCCGCATTCCAGAGGGGAGCCGGATCGAGGAGGGATGTGCGCTTGAATTGAGTTTTTATGTCCCCGCCCTCACGATTAAGGGGCAGGCTTCCACCTGCATGTCCGAGCCGGAACTCTACGAGGGATTCGAGGAGTCGGCTGCCCAAATCATGGCGCTGCTCGCACCCAAAAAATGGTTCTTGAGCATGGATGAGATTCGTGCCGCCAACACGTGCAAAGCGTGCGAGGATCGAAACGAACCGCTCGGCAATATCTTGGGAGAGTGCATCACTCGCCAGTACGAAATCATCCAAAAAGTCCGGCCCGGCGCGCAGGTTTATATTTGGTCCGACATGCTCGACCCAAATCACAATTGCCACGCCGATTATATGCGTTGCCGAGGCGATTTCTCAGGCGTTTGGGATCGTATTCCAAAGGAGTTGATCATCTCGTGTTGGTACCACAAAAAACGCGAGGAGAGCATGGCGTTTTTCTCGCAGCACGGCTTTCGAACGCAGGCGGCAGCCTATTATGACGTCGATACGCTCGAAACTTCGCGCGAGTGGCTGGACGTCTGCCGCCGCACGCCGAATTGCACGGGCATCATGTACACGACTTGGCGCCATCGCTACGAGTTGCTCAAGGATTTTGGAAGGATGCTTCAGGAAAAAAGGTGATGCGCTGAATTGTAGCGCCCTTTGTTCCCGTTTTCGAATATGTTATAACACACCCCGTTTAAACTTCCGAACCGCCCGCAGTTGGAACTGCGCACCACGACTCGCAAAACGTTGCGAAAAACGGAATTTTAAAGGAGAAGGGGTATAAATCGTTTTTGATCGCTAAATTTAAGGTGTCAAACCGAGAAAATTCAACGGCGAGAGAAAAAACCTTGGAAAAAATTCCCCTCCCCCCCTTGAAAAAAACGGAG
>JAUNBK010000109.1 GCA_030527105.1 Planctomycetia bacterium | reverse complement strand
CGGATTGGTATGACTCGGGATATTACGATAGGTCGCCAACGAGCGACCCGAAAGGACCTCCTAGTGGTTCGTACCGGGTGGATCGTGGCGGTAGCTGGGACAGCAGCGCCGGGGACTGTTGGTCCGCGAACCGGAACGACAGCAGCCCGTCGCCCTCGGACCACAACGTTGGCTTCCGCCTTCTCTTCGTCCCCCAGTTCTAGCCATCGCGTAGGCGAAACGAACGAACGCAAGGGGGCGATGGCGGAGCCGCCCACGAGCAGAGAGTGAGAAGAGCTGGAGCGATTCCCCCCTTCGGAGGGTGGTCGTCCTCGGCCACCCACCTAATTGACGGGGTGTTCTGCTGGGGGAACGCGTTCACCACATCAAACTACCCCCCGCCCTTCGGGGAAGGGGAGCTTGGTTTTTGTGCGGTATATTGAGAAATCAAAATTGGGGGGTGTGCTTTGTGGGTGTTTTGCGACATGCCCATTTTTACGAGGATATATGATTATAGATTTTTTCAAAGTGTTTTAGTCCGCTATTCGTAAAAATACGATATTGCGTAAAAATAGGGGGCAGAGGATTTTCGCACTTTTGCACTTTTTGATTCTTTTTGGTGAAAAAACGCGTTTTTTTGGTGTTTTTTGCAATCGATGTTTTTTCGAAAAGTGAGTTTCAATGCAGAAATTCCGCAGCGAAGTTGATAATCGTTAGTTTAATTGTTTTTACACTCATGTTGAAGTGTGTTTCAGACTCGTTTTTCTGATCTCAAACGCTGTTTTCCGAAACGCGGACTAAAACGTCGGGCTTCTCGGACAACAATCTTCAGGATGCGGGTTTTATGCGTCCGACTGTCAAAAGTGAAAATAATTCTCTGGTAAAATGCGAAAAAATGGGTCGAAATGGAGGGGTGTTTGAATTTATGATTTTGAGGGAGCGCTCTCAAACTCTCCTTCGAAAAACTTTCGACATGCTCACGACCGTCGATGGATTGGCAAGATGTGCGGGAAACGAAAAACCTTTGTCCCCTAAATGGTTCCTCACAAAAATTGAAGGCACCCCCGACGCGATTCCTCTGTCCACTCCCCATTGTCAGGAAGTTTTTTTGGTGTATAATGTCGTCCATACTTTTGTTTTGCCCATTTCGCCTGATTTTGGGGTGAGGTGAGTTTAGCTTCAACACCTTGTTTTTTCGGAGGAGACTTATGTCTCAATCAGTCGTACTTCAAACTTCGCTTCCTTTTCCAGTTCGACGCGGCAAAGTTCGTGACGTCTACGATTTGGGCGATCAGGTTTTGCTCGTCAGCTCGGATAGAATCAGCGCTTTCGATTGGATTCTCCCCTCGGGTATCCCCGACAAAGGACGCGTTTTGACGCAAATCGCTGCGTTTTGGTTCGAGTTGCTTGGTGAGCCGAATCATTTGATTTCCGTGGATGTGGAGGAGATGGAGTGCCTCAAGGGACTTGATGCCGAGACGAAAGCGTTGCTTGCGGGGCGAACGACGCTGTGCCAAAAGACGCGCGTCGTTCCGATCGAGTGTGTCGTGCGCGGGTGCCTCACGGGGTCTGGTTGGAAGGAATATCAAAAATCCGCCTCCGTCTGTGGGATTTCTCTCCCCGAGGGGCTGTTGGAGAGCGTGCAGCTTCCTGAACCGATTTTCACTCCCTCCACCAAGGCGGACGAAGGGCACGATGAGAATATCTCGTTCGAAAAAATGGTCGAGATTGTGGGAAAAGAGATTGCGGACGAGCTGCGTGAAAGGAGTCTGTCGCTCTTCAAGCGTGGTGTGGAGTTCGCGCAGGAGCGTGGAATCATCATTGCGGACACGAAATTCGAGTGGGGCGTCCTCGACGGCGAGATTATTCTTATTGATGAAGTCCTCACACCGGACAGTTCCCGCTTCTGGCCTGCGGATCAGTATGAGCCGGGGCGTGGGCAACCCTCGTTTGACAAGCAATTTGTGCGCGACTGGCTGCTTGCGTCCGATTGGGATCGACAAAGTGTGCCTCCCGCGTTGCCAGAGGACATTATTGCCAAGACGCGCGCGAAATATATCGAGGCGTACGAGCGTCTGACGGGTCGCGACTTTCCGTGGAAGTAGATTGAGAACTTGCTACGCAGAGTGGAGCATGTTTGATTTTCCGACTTTTCAGGGCGTAAAGGTCGTAAACGAGAGTGTCGATTTGCCGGTCGAGGGAAAATGCTTCACGCTCCAACATCTCCCGTTCGCGTGGATTGACGAACGTTTCGGTCTGAAGGCGACGATTCAACGACAAGATTCGCCCCACGCGACGAACAGTCTTGCCGTTCATGGCAACGTCTGAACGGTTGAAAAAGTCGAAGGAGCGGATGGGGAGATGTTCCACATGTTTTTTCTTGACTTGAGCCAACGCTTCGCCCTGCTCAGGATTCAGGACGGAATTTTAAAGGAGATCGAGTATATATGTTGCAGAGAGATCAAATTGCATTTTTTCAATGTCTCTATTTTCCTTTTGTTTGGGTGGGATTTTGCGTATGGGGAGAAAATTTTTGGGAATATTTTATAAGTATTCATATTGCAATTTTTGCGGTTTTGGCGATATGTAATGCTTCAAGATGGTTCTACCTTTCCAAGCGCCTCACAACGTTCTCTGTGGTTGCGATTACGATGGGATTATTCGAATTATGTCTGTGTTTGTTATACATGTTCTATACTACTTCAAGTCCAACTTGAAGCCGATTTTCTTCTCGTCAAGAGACCAAATCGACCTTCCCGAAAAGAGTTTTTTGTCGATTGGAGCGATTGCGAGAGTATTCCATTTTTGCGGACGCACCCGCCCGAGCCGAGAACGGAGCGTAGTTCTGACCGAAGTGCCGAGGGCTGCTCCCAACCGTCGGAGTATATCGAACGCAAAATTTGGTGCCTAACCCGCTGGATTGAGTGCCAAAGGAGTCGCGCCTCCAAAAAGAAAGGCGCCTCACTAATGAATGAAGCGCCTCAAAATGCAAACGGGCGAAAAAACGCTTACTCCTGCACCCACTCTTCCATGTAGCGAGCAAGTTGGTGCAACCCCTCGCCAATGCGCAACGGGCGCTGGTACGCGCGAAGTTTCGACATGTTGATCAACTCCTCGAAAGAACGAAATTCGAGTCCCAACTCTTTCCCAACGGAGACCATCACGCCGTTGAGATTCTTCTCGCAGAGCGCAATATAGGCGCCCGAACCAAGCTGGCTGCCGAGAATGATATCAAACGCGCACGGCGGCTGGCAGCGGACTTCATATCCAAATTGGAGACCAACGAACTTGAGTTTTTTGCCGATGCGGCGCTTCAATTCGTTCGCGATAAGGCGACCCAGACGAGAGCTGAACTTCAGCTGAGAAACGGGGAAATGCCCGAACGTGTCCGGCTCCAAAGAACGATACTCGTCGTCCGACACGCAGCAACGAATCTCGGAGAGTGGAAGATACTCGCCAATTCCTTCCGCAACAACGATGACGCCGTAGTTTTTCCCCTGCTGCATACGCTGCTCGACCGTGTCGGCAATGCGCCCCACGAGTTTGTCGAAGAGGATGATTTCGCGCTGCTTCGGCACCCCATTTTCGTCCAAAACGACCTCGCCTGTTTTGGGATTGACCGTCTCCTCGGTGCTTTTCAAGTCGTCAGAGATATCTTCCAACCCAATAACGAGACTCGCTTCGCCCGCGATCGACGCGCCGTAGCTGAGCCACGCGGCCTTGCGCCCCATAAGCTGCGCGACGTAGTAGCAATTCGTGGCGCTCGCGTCGAACAAAAGGTTGCGGATTTGTCGCGCGAGAAGATCAACAGCAGTGAAAAATCCGAACGTGAAATCAATACCCTCATAATCGTTGTCGATTGTTTTGGGGAGATGAATGACGTGGATTTTTCGCGATCCCTCGGGGAAAGTGTCCTGATAGAGCTTGAACTTCGCGGCAGTCGTCAGCGTGTCGTCGCCGCCGATAGAAATGAGAGCATCAATCCCAAGCGAGCAGAGAGCGTTGTAGACTCGCAGCATCGGCGCGGTCGACTCGCCATCCGTCAAATCTTCGGGTCTCGACATAGCTTTTCCGGGATTTGCACGCGCGGAGCCGATGAGAATTCCCCCCTCCGTCCGACGCCCCTCAAGCTGCATTTGATCAAGCCGGACGTAATCGACGCCTTCTTCCAATGGACTCCCTTCTTCGAAATCAACGAGATGGGAGTACCCATTCAAAAACCCGAAGACCTGAACGCCAGCGCGTCGAAAACACTCCGCCGCCGAGCAAATCACAGCGTTAGCCGAGGGCGCGGGACCGCCAGAGAAAAGGATTCCGACTTTTTTGATGCCGTTGGGCGCCAGTTGAGGACTTTTTAGTGACATATGATCTCCTACGTAGAAAACTTTGGGTGAAAAAACGCCCTCCGCACGATACGGACGTCGGATGAGCGAATACGACGGAGGGTATTATACCATTTATTTCGATTATGTATAGCAGGGGGGTGGAATTTTTCCCAGCTCTCAGCTTTTTGGGGACACCCCACCGTAGCATTCCCTTGACATACGGCTCGCCTGCGGGTACAATGATCATGTGGAGGGTCCATCTCTTCCCCGAATGGCAAGGAGACCTCAACATGAATTGCTGTTTGGGAGGGAATGGGTATTTTCAAACGTCCAGATTTCTCTCAAACGGAACGGGAAATTTCAACGAGAAGTATTATATAACACCCCGTCGGTCTACGGCTGCCTCCCTTCTGAAAGAGGGGACTAGGCTTCTTTCTCCCTGCCCCGGTGGGTCAGCTACCAAATTTTGCGTTCGAGATTTTCCAGATGAATAGCAAAATCCCTCGGCGCTTCATCTGGAACTACGCTTCGCTCCGTTCTCGGCTCGGGGAAAATTGCTTCGGCGTTCCTCACTCTCTGCTTTTGGTCTCCTTATTTTGACTCCCCCTTTTTTTTGCGGGGGAAATCTGCTAGAATGAGGGCGTTGCCGCTCGACTCTCGATAAAAGAGGGCGCGTCGGAAGGATAATCCCGCCTTTGTTTTTTTGCCTACCACATGTAGAGGAATTTATGATGAAAAACTGCCCTATTTTGTATGCAGAGATTCGTGCCTTGATTCTCGCATTGCTATTTTCTCTCCCAACTTCCGCCCAATTTTTTGACGCCGAGAAGTCCAATGCGGCAATGGATGCCAAAATCGCGATCGATTGGCGCATTCAGGACGAGAATCCTGAGCCGATTAATCTCGACGCGAAAATTGAAGAGGCGACCATTGAGAACGCGCTCTCCGACCTCCGGAAAATTGCGCAGAGGTTGGGAATTTCTCTCGAGGAGGTCGAGGCGGAGCGCAAAAATTTGGGGGCGGGCGATGGCGAAAGGCGTGAATTTTATGAGAAAGTGTGTCGTATGCGGCGCGAGGCGCGGCTGCGTGAGTCGAATTTGCGCGGAAAGTCGATCGTCTTCACGAAGCACTTCCTCCTCGGCGGGTCGCACTACGCATACACCGAGGGG
Organism: Planctomycetia bacterium; assembly: GCA_030527105.1. Taxonomy (GTDB): domain Bacteria; phylum Planctomycetota; class Planctomycetia; order Pirellulales; family Thermoguttaceae; genus RGIG3701. The sequence goes on along the minus strand of JAUNBK010000109.1, from coordinate 6,386 downwards.
CAGAGCGACGCCCAAGCGGAGAGACAATTTTCGAAGGGGAGCGCTTTGTGCCTCTTGGACGTGACACCCGAGGGGAAGGTGGTGCAGAGAAATCTCATCTCGGATCCGAATGGTGTTATTCGCGACCCTGCCGTCACGTTCGATGGCAAGAAAATCATCTTTGCGTGGAAGCGCTCCGACAGGCTGGACGACTATCATCTCTATGAGTACGATCTTGAGACGAGCAAGACGCGGCAACTCACGTTTGGGCTGGGCGTCGCGGACTATGAGCCCTGCCCGTTGCCGAACGGCGAGATTGTGTTCAATTCGACGCGATGTGTTCAGGTTGTCGACTGCTGGTGGACGGAGGTGTCGAACCTCTATCGCTGCGACAAGGATGGTGGCTACCTGCGTCGAGTTTCGTTCGACCAGGTCCACACGAATTACCCAACGTTGATGAGCGACGGTCGAATTATCTACACGCGTTGGGATTATAACGATCGAGGGCAGATTTATCCTCAGGGTCTTTTCCAAATGAACACGGACGGGACGGCGCAAACGGAGTGCTACGGGAACAATTCGTGGTTCCCAACGACGATTTTGCACGCGCGTGGGATTCCGCAGTCGCACAAAATCCTGACGGTTCTCACGGGACACCACACTCGGCAGAAGGGGAAGCTCGCCATTATCGACACGACGAAAGGGCGTCAAGAGAACGAAGGAGTGCAGATTATCGCTCCTATCCAAGAAACGAAAGCCGACAGAATCGATGCGTGGGGACAGTGGGGCGACCAGTTTCAATACCCTTATCCATTGAGCGAGAAGGACTTCCTTGTTGCCTATTCTCCAGATGGGAAGATGCGGTTTGCGCTTTATTATATGGACGTTGATGGGAATCGCGAGTTGCTGGCGGCGGATGATCGAACCGATTGTGGGCAGCCATTTGTCGTTGAGGAACGCACCCCGCCGCAGGAGCGTCCGTCGTCGGTGGACGAGTCGGTGGATTATGGTGTTTATTATGTTCAGGACGTCTTTTTCGGTCCAGGTTTAGAGGGCGTGGATCGGGGGCGAGCCAAGAAGCTGCGCGTGATAGGTCTCGATTTTCGCTCTGTTGGCATTGGTTCCAACGGCAACAGTGGTCCGGCTGGTGGGGCGATGGCAAGTACGCCCGTCTCGGTGGGTGAGGGGACGTGGGACGCAAAAATCCTCCTTGGTGAGACGGAAATTTATCCAGACGGCTCCGCGTGTTTTAAGGCTCCGGCGCGCCAACCTCTCTACTTCCAAGTGATTGACGAGAAGGGACACTGCATCCAAACCATGCGCTCGTGGAGCACGCTCCAACCGGGCGAGCGTTTTTCGTGCCTCGGCTGCCACGAAGATAAAAACACCGGAACGATGCTTCGCCCAGGAATCGCGGAGGCGATGCAGCGTGGTCCGCAGGAGCTTGCTCCGATTTATGGTCCGCCGCGCGGGTTTAGCTTCGAGAAAGAGATTCAGCCCATTTTGGACAAACATTGTATTCAGTGTCACGATAATCGACACAAAGCGCCCCCATTCGCGACGGGCGACCTTGCGAAGTGGGGAGAGGAACAAGCCAAAACGCACCCAGCCGAGACGAATCCTCGACCTTTTAGTTTGCTCAACGAGAAGAACGTCGACGCCGCTGCCAAGCGCCAGTGGAGCGACTCGTATCTCAACCTCGTGAACGCGATGAGGAAGGATCGCACGTCAGCTCGCCAAACGCGTGTCGTGAATTGGATCGACATTCAAGAGTCCCCGGCACTCCTGCCCCCGTATCACGCAGGAGCCGCAAAGAGTGCGCTCCTTGCGATGTTCGATTGCGAGAAGCCGCACAACGACGTCAAACTCTCGCGCGAGGAATTGGACAAAATTGCGCTTTGGATCGACCTCCTCATTCCGTTCTGCGGAGATTATGAGGAAAACAACGCGTGGGATGATGTCGATTGGCAAAAGTACCACTATTATATGGCGAAAAAGCGCGCGCAGGCGACGTTGAGTGAGGCGAACTACACTCGTTGGATGGAGTATACCTCCTCGGGGACGGCATACGATTTCGCCCCGGCGCTTGCGGTCGAAAACACGTACCGCGCTCTCAATTCGGAAGCGACGCTCGAGGGGGATCGGCTCAACTTCTCTGGGCGCGTTTCGATCGACCAACTCGCCATCCGCGTCACGAACCAAGGAGACGACGCGCCGAAAGAGGTGGTGGTGGAGTTTTCGACGGGGTTCCGACATAGCCAAAAGTACGCTTCGAGCGCCGAGACGCGGTGGGTTCCGCTTCCGACGCAGGACGTTGAGTGGGTGAAAATTACGACTCCAGAAGGGTGCGAGGTCGAATTGTGGGGCATCGCGACACCTCCCTTCAAGTTGGACGCAGAGTGCTGGCGTCCGTATTAGGGATTGTTTATCGAAAGGAATGCAATGAAAACCACTCCCAAATATATTTCGGGCTTCCGAGATGGAGCCGATTTTGCTCCTCGCGCGAAATGGAGGACATTTCGCGCGACGCTTTTCGTTGTGCTTCTGGCTGCGCTCTCATCTTCTGCGTATGCTGAGGAAGTGCGAATTTTGACCTACAATATTCGAAACGGTCGTGGACTCGCCTCGCCCGACGTGGATTTGGAGCGCCCGACGCGCGTGATTCGAGAAATCGACCCTCACGTCGTGGGACTTCAAGAGGTCGATCGTCTGACTCGACGCAGCGGCGGGAGGGATATCCCTCGTGAATTGGGGACTTTAACGCAAAGAGAGGTCGAATACGCCTCCGCGATCGATTTCGACGGCGGCGAGTATGGTGTCGCCACGCTTTCGAGTCAAAAGCCGATTCGCTCATACAAAGTCCCGCTCCCGGGCAAAGAGGAGCGCCGAGTGCTTCAAGTCGTTGAGTTTGAGCATTTCGTTCTCTTCAACACCCATTTTTCGCTGATGAAAGAGAGCCGGATCAATTCGATTTCGATTTTGGAGCAAGAGCGTAAGAAATTCACGAAACCGGTGGTACTTTGCGGTGACTTGAACGCCACGCCCGATTCGGAGACGATAAGCGAGCTACGAAAAAACTGGCGCATTTTGAGTCCCAGCGTGCCGACGTTCCCCGCTGACGCGCCGACCATTCAGATCGACTATGTGTTGGTGCCGATCGACGCCCCGATCGAGGTGCGTGAGGCTTGTGTGTGGGACGCGCCGAAAGAGTCCGACCATCGACCCGTGTGCGTCCTTATCGAGATCAATGTCGAACTTGACGCGGACTCCCAAACGTCTGCGGGTTCGAAATGAAGTGAAATAAACCCCCAATTTAACAAAAACCTTCAATCAATAGCCTGGAGTTCGCCATGAACGACGCAGAAACGAGAGAATCCATACTTCAATGGATAGCGAGACCGCAGTACGTCCCTGTCAAAGCGGTTTTGCTCGCGCAGCAAATTGGAATCATTAAGGAAGATTTCAAGGACTTCCAAAAACTCGTCCGACGGATGCGCAAGCAGGGTCTTCTGCGCGTCGGTCCCGGACACTTGATTTATCCGCTCCCTGAGACGATGCGCTCGGCTGGGCAAATTGTAGGCTACTTTAAGCGCCACGCGGAGGGGTATGGTTTCGTGCGCGAAATTCTGCTCCACCCCGACATGGAGTCTTTGGGAGACGATCCAGACGACATATATATTCCGCCGGGCAAAGCGCAGGACGCCGCCAGTGGGGATTTTGTCGCTGTGGCGCTCGATCGGAATTCTGCCGCGAAAGGGCGTGGGTCGTTTCGTGGGCGTGGGCGTTCTGGTGCCATTGAGAGAATTCTTGAGCGCGCCAGGCACTCGTTTGTGGGTGTTTATTCCGAAGGATCGGGCGACGGCTGGGTTGAAGTCGATGGGAAAATCTTTGCCGATCCGATTCGAATTTGCGACGCGAAAGCGAATCTCGTCAAGGATGGCGACCAAGTTGTGATCGAAATGCTTCGTTTCCCCTCTGCGTGGCGTTGTGGGGAGGGAGTCATCACGGAAGTCCTCGGCGCGCGCGGAGACGTGAAAACCGAGACTCTCGCCATTATTCGACAATATAATCTTCCAGAGCATTTTTCGGACGCGGAGATTGCAGAGGCGAGGCGGCAGGTCGAGCTTTTCGCCCAGTGGGAATCCGACAACGCCGCGCTTCTTGGCGAGCAATCGGGAGATTTGCCCGAGAGTGAGAGCGAGAATTTGGGCAATAGCGAGAGTGCGGACGAAAAGTGGTCTGCCGACGGGCGCAGGAATTTGATCGATTTGTACACCATAACGATTGATCCTGCGGATGCGCGCGACTTTGACGACGCGATTTCGATTGAGGCGCTCCCGAATGGGAATATTCGTCTTGCCGTCCATATTGCGGATGTGTCGCATTTTGTGCAGCCCGACACACAGTTGGATCATACGGCATACACCCGAGGGAATAGCGTTTATCTTCCCGACCGCGTGATTCCGATGCTCCCCGAGATTCTGAGCAACGGAATCGCGAGCCTTCAGCCGAATCGGATTCGATTCGCGAAAACGGTCTTTCAAACCTTCAACTCGAAGGGACTTTGTCTGGACGTTGAAATTTGCGACTCGCTCATTTGTAGCAATGCGCGCTTGAATTACGAGCAGGTCGATCGTTTTTTTGCGGGAGAAAAAGAGGGGCTGCCCTTCGAGGTTGAGTCGGCATTGAGCCAATTCCGCATTCTCGCGAAGATATTGCGTGAGCGTCGTCAAAAAAGAGGGAAGTTGGAGATGAATCTTCCAGAGATTCGCCTCGTTTTGGATTTGGATGGGAACGTTGTCGGCGTGCGTCAGGAAGAGAACACCGAGAGCCATCAGATGATCGAAGAGTTCATGGTGAGCGCGAACGAAGCGGTGGCGCAGGCGCTTGTGGAGGCGGATTCGAACCTCATGCGGCGCGTCCATCGACCTCCAACGCCGTTAAAGTTGGACGCGCTGGCGGACTTTTTGGAGTCGCTCGGAATTTTCATGGACAACTCGGCAGATCGCTTCGAGCTTCAGCGCATTTTGGAGAAAACTGCTGGGACGCCGAAAGAATACGCGGTTCATCAAGCTATCTTGCGCGCCATGCAGAGGGCGGAATATTCCCCCGAGGAGGAGGGACACTACGCGCTCGCCAGCGATTGCTACTGCCATTTCACCTCGCCAATTCGGCGCTACGCCGATCTCACCATCCATCGACAAATCGAAAATTATATCCTCGGCACCTCGCCAAAGCGGAACTTTCGAAAAATTTACGACGAGGGGAGGCATCTCTCTTTTTGCGAGCAAAACGCCGAGGAGGCGGAACGAGAGCTGACGAGAATCAAAATGATTCGATTTTTTAGCAGTCGAAACGAAATGGAGTTGGAGGCTCGAATCGTCGGCGTCGTGAATTATGGCTTTTTCGTCCAGTGTATCGATTATCCTTTGAGTGGGTTGGTTTCGGTCCGTTCGCTCCCGCCGGATCGATATCGCTTGAATGTTCGTTCTCAAACGCTCGCTGGCTTTCATGAAGGGAACGCATTTCGACTCGGAGACAAAGTTCGCGTCCAAATTTCCAACATTAACCCCGATCGGCGAGAGATTAGTTTTGAGCTTGCGGGCGTGAAAAAGTCGCGTCTAGCGGAGGGGCGTTTGGAACCCAACGCGCCGAAGTCGTACGTCCAACTCGACGAGGAGGTGGATTTTGACGAACCTCTCGGCTCGGACGAATTCGCGGATGGATTCGAGGATGAGTACGGAGGCGAGTTTGAGGCGGGATCGGGTCACGAGGCGATTTCGTATGAGAAAGCCGTCCGTCGCTCTCGCGGCAGGCAGAAGGGTGGAAGCGATGGCGCGTCTGGGAGGGGTTCCTCGGGGGAACACGCACCTCGAAAGGGAAAGCGCCCCAGCGCCAACAAATCGCCCAAGTCTCGTAAGGCGCGCAAAGGAGCGAGCAGAGGGAAAAAACGCCGCTAATCTGCCGCGAGCCTTAATGCCTCCAGAGTGTGGCTGAGCGTGCGGGATTAGGAGTGAAACGCGTTCATTTTCGTGTATATCGTGATCTCCAACATGTTGCAGGCGGGGGAGAGATTCCCATCGCGCAGGGCGCTAAAATCATGCGTCCTCGCGCCCTGTTGGAGTGTCTCACCGATCTCACGCCAGCGTTCCGACGAGAAAATCCACTGCCGCCGCACTCGCTCTTTTTTGTCGAGCGCCTCGAGAATTTGCTCCAAAAGGTCTTGGCGAGAGAGATTGCGAATCTTCTCGCATTCGTCCATCGAAAATCCCGCGCGGAGAAGCTCAAGCGTCCAAAAATAGGAGGGTTTGAGTGCCGACTCCGCTGCTGAAAGTGGAACGCGTGGGGAGACGATTCCTACGGGAGAAAACGACGCTGCTGGCGCTGGTGTTGCTGGAGTCTGCGCT
>JAUNBK010000108.1 GCA_030527105.1 Planctomycetia bacterium | reverse complement strand
AAATGCCTGCATCAGAACCGCACAAAACGGAAATTCAAATGAGAACGAGTATAATACGGTGACGGAGACTTTTTCGTCAGGCGTGCCTGAAAAATTTTTAATTTTCCCCTCAAAACCCCCTCTCCCCCTCTTGACATTCCGGCTATATCTGCTATACTCCGTATGTTAAAAATTAGGAACCCCTAACTTTTTTAACGCATGGCGACTTTCTTTGAGAAAGAGAAAACACGAGAAAAGGAAAGGAGGGGGAGTATTCTCCCCAAAAGGTCAATGACCGACAGCCTCAGTGGTGAAAGCGACCCGGTGTTGGAGTGCATTTGTTCGAAGTATCAGGACTTGCTCCGGCACGACGGTTTTGGCGAGATGAGGATTGATATCCGCATCTTGAAACGTGGTCAGAAAGAGGTGATCGTAAGCAGCGGAAAGCAGTTTCGATTTGTCGTTGATTCTCCAGTGTCCGTGAGGGATATGGGTATTGTATCGGACGAGAAGAGCGAGCTTCCGCAGTAGTCGAGGCGAGGGATTTTTGTCTCGCAAAGTCTATCAGGGAAGATGGACGAACATTTGGTCGTCGCGAATGCGGGTTTCGGACGAGTGTTATGAGTTTTTAGGAACAGATAGAGTTTTTGATTACCCGGGCTGATTGCCGACGTAGAGAGTGTGGATTTCTCGCGTTTATGCCAGCAGGAAAAGCCCAAGCACTTTGGAAAGAAAGGAACCCAATTCGATGAAAAAAGGTTTTACCCTGATTGAATTGTTGATTGTCATTGGTCTTTTGGCGGCGTTGGCTGCCGTGTTGCTCCCATCCTTGATGGGCGACCGAACGACTGCTCTGGAAGGTATCTGCAACTACAACCAGGCGGGGACGCTTCGCACGCTACGCCAGTTTGAGTCGATGACCAGTGGCAAATTGCCGAACGGCTTGCACACGGGACTGGAGACGGGAGGTTCGTCGGCAATGTCGGGATTGCCGACCGTATTGCACGCCAATATGGGACGATCGGGTTGTGTTGTCGCTTTGACGGCAGAAGATGTCGCGGCGTTGAATTCTCTTGGAATTACAAAACTGGCCTACGGAAGTGGCGATTCGACGGCAACCGACCCGGACGAACAGGTTGGATATGAAACGGTTTCGTCGTCCGTGAGTACGGCGATCGTCACGACCGATTGGCACGACGACGCGGGGGCGGAATATACTTTCAACGGAAAGACGCTTACCATGTTGGAGGATGAAGGCTACACGAAGGTGATTCCTCTATTCATTACCCCGACGACCGACTGGACAGCCCAGCAGACGACCGCCTGGACGAAAGGGTTCTCCGTTGGAATGGACGTTCCCGGCTCCTGCCCGATTCCTGAGGGAGATTTTGCGTACTACGTCGCGTATGTGGGCTTGAAGCCGGGCGGCGCGGTCACATACACCGCTTCCAGTGTGGCGGATGGCGCGGTTTCGACTGCACCGTCGCCGATTCTCGCCGAAGCTGCGGATGTCGATACAATGAAAGATGCGATCGAGACCGCTATCACCAATGCCAACGCGGCGCTTACGGACAGTGCTTGGGACACGAGTTTTTCCTGGACGGACACGACTGACGGTGGGGAAGTTGTCGCTTCCACGCTTAGCGTGACCCGAACTGAAACGGGTGGAACGAATGTGCTGGAAACAGCCACCTATTCCATCACGTTTGACGATACCCCCAAGGGTAAGCTCCTCGGCACTTCCTGCCCGGAATGCGGAATCACGAATCCGTGATGTCGTAAGTCACCTTGGGTGGATTTGGAAGAGAACGTTTTTCCCGACGGTGCGCGATTGCCGTCGGGAAGTATTGTTGTCGGGAAGTATTGCCGTCGGGAAGTTTTGTTCAGAAAGATGAATTATGAAGACGCGAAACGCTTTTACGCTGATTGAACTGCTGATTGTGATAGGGTTGCTGGCGGCGCTGGCGTCCGTCTTTTTCTCGCACTTTTCTGGCACGAAGGAGGAGGTGGCGCACGACCCGATCGTGCAGAAGGAGCTTTCGGATATTCAGCGAGCGTTTCATCGCATGGCGGTCGATTGCGTGTTGCAGCGGGAAACACATTATTTGAAAATCGCACAATACGGACTGGCTCCCTTGATGGCAAACTCTCTGCGGACGAATGGAACGGACAATCTCAACTGGCAGATTGCCGTGTGGGACGACGAACGGGGGCGTGGATGGCGGGGACCGTATATTTCCAGCGAAGGGTATCGTGAAATCGATCCCGCGTCGGTGGGGCAAAAGTCGGGGAGTCGAACGGAACGCGTGCCGGTGCTGACAACGCCGCATTCGGACAGCGAAACCGACATGTATTATTATCGTGTGCTGGCGGTCGATATAGACGGAAAGATTCTGGCTCCGGCGGACATCGACACGGCGGACGAAGTGAAAAAAGTGGATCAATTCTGGGTCGTTTTTCCCGAAACGGAATCGTGGGGCGACAACATCAGCAGCATCTCGGAGTCGAAACGCCGCAGACTTTTGATTGGAGATTAGCGTGGGGAAAAACATGGTGGGGCGGCTTTCTTTCCAATATCGTTTCCGTGCGGGATTCACGTTGATTGAACTCCTTGTCGTTTTGGGAATTATCACGGCGCTCTCGGGCTTGGCGCTCTCGTACGTCGACAATCTGAACACCGGGCAGCGCAAGGACCGCACGACACAGCGGCTGGACGAACTCGAAACGCTTCTGCATGGCGACGGACAAAATGGGGGCGCGTTTCTCTCCGACATGGGTCGGCTGCCCATCGCGCGGGAGTTGAGTAGTACGACGGGCTTGGAAGAGGATATTTGCACGACGGATGCCACCACGGGTTGGATCATGCCGTCGGGGAAAATTCTCTCGGAGTTGTGGGACGGCACGATTTTCAAGTTTCCTTACGCCATCCCGGGCGACGAGACGCCGCGCGTTCCGAGGCCATTTTTGTACTATCGGGGGTACGACGGAGATATTGTCGCGTATCTGGAAGAGGTCAAGCCGACGACGGTCACGCTGGTGGAGGATGATTACCCGAAAATTACGCTGGAGTGCGGTTGGAAGGGACCGTACCTGAACGTTCAGCCGGGGAAAAATTATTACGACGGTTTCGGAAACGACTTCCGCGTGAACGTCGACACGGGACGTGGACAAATTGCCGACCTGCTCTGGCCGCGCGATACGGTTCTCGAAGTGGGGAGTTTTGGCGAGAATGCCGAGGCGGACAGGGATTATTGGCTCGAAAACCCAACCGAGGAAGAGGTCGAATGGCAGCACCGCGACGATTTGCGGAAATTGTCCGAAACTCGGATTTTCGCCACGCTGGTGGTGCGGATACTGGTGCGAAACTACTCTGGAGGACAGATGACGTGGGGCACTCCGCAATTTTATGAAGATTCATACGTCCCGGTTTATGTCGCAACGGAAACTTACACCGATGCGGATGTGGTTCGTTCCACCGATTCGGACACGGGCAACGAGGGCGACCTCTTCCGGATCGTTCGTGGCGGAATGACGACTGGTGGAGGGACGCTCAAACGGGGGAATGCTCTTGTCGATGCCCATGGCAATGAGTGGCAATGGACACCGTACACCCGGAAATTCTCGCACCTGCGCGCGGCGGTTTTCTCCCCTGCGGTGGACGAAAAGCCGAGCGTCACGATCGACGGCGAGGAGAAAAAATACACCGGAATGCGCGTTACGACGGCACAGTTTGCGAAGTGGTCGGATTCCTCGGGTGGAACGACCGTGACGCGAAACGCGTGGGGGATTGGCGACCCGTCGGGATCGGTGCCGAGTGACGTTTCGTGTCGGAACGACTTTTTCGCTTGGGTGGTTCCCCCAAACAACGCGTCGGACGACCTTTCGCTTCTGTACGAGGCACCGACCACGCGCGCGGTGGATGGTCAGAATTATCCGCAGCATTCGCCAGAACCCGTGGCGGAAGGGGAAACGCCGGGGGAGGTTTGTTTCTCTCGATTGACGCCCGGGGTGCGCAAGTTGTTTGTGTATGGCTACCTCTTCAACGACTTGAATGGCGACGGAGCCAAAAACGCCGACGAGCCGTATAGCCAAGCGGTTCACTCGGGAATTCAGACGATCGAATTGAAGCCGGGCGTTAATTTCGTGACGATTTATTTGAGCGAAGATATCAACGAGTTTTTGCCTTGATGGAGAAGTGAGAAAAGGGAGAGAGTTGCGTTATGGGGCTATTTTTATCCCGCAAAAAAAGCCGCGTGGCGGTGTTGATTCATGATGGCGAGGAGTGGCGGTGCTACGTGATGTCGCATGGAAAACCTCAATGGCATTGCGTGGCGCAGACGAAAAGCCCGGGGAAAAATCCGCGTCAGATGCCTCCCTCGCTTTTGGATTTTGCCGAGAAAAATAACGCGGCGCGTGTTCGTGTCCTTCTTCCTTCAGAGGTGACGACGCTCGCTGAGGTCGATTTCCCCCCGGATTTGTCGCCTGAAGAGATGCAGATGGTCGTTCAGGGTGCGCTCTCGGAAGAGACCGAGCAAGAAATTGGCTCGTTCCGCGTCGCGTCGGCGTTTGCGGAGCGATTCCAAATGGGTGCGCCAGCGGAGATGATTTTCGCGGCGTCCTTCGAAAACGATCTTTTGGAGAACTTCGAAAAAAACTGCCGAACAATCCGAATCCCTTTCGAAGGTGTCGGCTCTCTCGAGCTTGCTCTCCTTGGCGCGCATACGAGGGAAAATTCCAATCGACGTTTCCTCTTTCTCAAACGCGACACGGGGTTCTACGCGACGCACGCCTCCGATTTTATCCCCATGTCGGCTGGCGCACTTCCGCTCGGCTCTCTCCCCGACGCTCGAGGACGTGAACCCGATCGACTTGAGCGCGCGGCAAAACGTTTCGAGTCGAACAAAAGCGTGCCGCTCAGCGTGCTTCCCGACCGGGCGATTTCGAGGGAGCGCATTGAGGAACTGACGCGAGTATTTGGCGAGGATGTGGACGTCGACTGGTTGGAGACAGAAGCGTACTTTCTCATGGCGGCGGAAGAGGTGGCGCAAACTCACGACCCCGGCGCGCCAAGTTCCGGTGGGGCGGTGTGTGGCTTGGGCGAAGAAGGGAAGGACCCGTATCGCGCAGGGACGTGGTTGTTTTTTGTGGCGCTTCTCATGGCGGTTCTCTTCGTGTGGGGCACTCATGCGAAACTCGAGCGCGAGTTGGAGGGGATTGAGAAGAAAACGACCGATTGGAAGGCACTCCAAGAGGAACGCAAAAAGCAGAACGACATCCTGAAAAAAATCGACTCGGAGCGCGCAAGGTACGAGAAAATAACGAATATCCTCAAAGATCGCGAGATTTTCCCGGCTGGGTTCTTGCCGATTTTGTCGCTTCTGGACGAAAAAATGCCTCTCTATACGCGGCTCAACTCGATGAGGCAGATTCCTGAGGGAGGGTATGAACTCGTCGGCTGCACGCTCTATCAGGAGGGGTTGCTCGAGGTCATTCCGCTTCTGAATGCGGCGCTTGTGGACTCAGACCACGTCGCGGAGCTTTCGAAACTCGAGCGCAAGGAGGATACGCGGGAGCAAGATTTTGTCATTCGGATCACTCCACACAAACAGTAGAACATTCAACTGGTACCTCAAATCAAAGGACAAAGAGCGAAAAAATGCGAGCACTTCGACGACAATTACGCGCGTGGCGCGACGATTTCCTAAAGTTTTGGGGACGGCTCACGACCTTCCACCGCACGGCGCTAGGGATTCTTATTGCGATAGGCTTGGTGTACGTTGGTCGCGTCCAATGGATTGATCCGATGAACGTGAAAATTGCGGAGGCGGAGGAGGCACTCAAGGAGAGCGCCCCGCCGGATCCGATCCCGACGATCGAGACGGACGACGAGGTTCAGGAAGCCATTGCGAAAATCGAGGGGCGCGAAGGAATGCGCGACAAACGCAAGCAGGAGATGGAAGCGGTGGCGGATTCGCGTCCGAAAGTCACGGCGAGCAACAAGGATAGCGTTTGGGCGGAATTTGCGCTGCTCGTCTCGCAGAACAAATTGCGTCTTGTGTTGAGCGAGCCACTGTCGGCAGCCGCGCCACCGCCCGCCGCCGCTCCTGCGCGAAGAACACGGTCGTCGAAAGCGAAAACCAAGGCGAAAGAGGACGAAAAAACCGCAGAGGACACGTCCGTTGCGAATAGCGCCTCGCCGTTCCCCATGGAAAAATACCAGTTTCATTTGGAGGGAACGTTTGAAAATATCATGAAATTCCTAGAGACAGCGTCGAAATATCCCTACCCTTCAAAAATCGAAAACGTCCAACTGGGCACCTATTTGGTCGAGGAGAGCAAGGAGGGGAAAAAGGACGCTAAAACGGGTGCCAAAACATCGGCACCTGTATACGTTCCAACGCCAGGCGAGCCGCCGAGGCTCCAATTGAAATTCGTTTTCACTCTGTATATTCAGGAGGGGAAATGAGGGCGACCGTATTGAAAAAACGAGAGCGCAGTTTGTCCATTTATAATACTTCGCGTTGAAATTTCCGGTTCCGTCCGCCGTCGGAGCTACGCACCACGGCTCACAAAACATTGCGAAAAACGGAATTTTAAAGGAGAACGAGTATAGGAGGCACCCCAATGCATCAACCAGTCCAGCGAGTCCTTGATCTAACGCGTGTCGTTGCGTCGCGGCAGGCGCTTCAAATCGTCTCCGGGCAGCTTGCGCGGCGGCTCGGGATTCTGCCCGTCATGATTTCTGACGACGAGTTGCATATCGTGATGGCAAACGACGAAGACGACGTCGCGCTCTCTCAATTCGAGGCGCAAGTCTCCCTGCCGGTGCGTGTCGAGAAAGCTGCCAATCCTGAGAAAATACCCTCCCTTTTGAGGCGTTATTATCCTGATCGAAATCAAAATGACGGCTCGCCGCTTGCGCTTCTGGAGGAAATCATAAATCGCGCACTCCTCTATCGTTCGAGTGATATCCACCTCGATCCAGAGAGCACGGGGGGCGTCGTGCGTCTCCGAATCGATGGACTCATGCAGCAGGAACGCGCCATGTCGCTCGACGCGCTCAACGAGCTTGTCTCTGCGATTAAAGTCTCCTCCGGGCTTGATATTGCGGAGAAGCGCGTCCCGCAAGATGGGCAACTCTCCATGACGATCGATGGCGAGGAAATCTCCATGCGCGTCGCCACCGTCCCTACGCTCTACGGCGAGAAAACGACGCTCCGCATCCTCGCGACAGAGAGCGTTGCGGCAGAATTGGCGTCGCTTGACTCGCTAGGTATGAGCGACCTCCACCATGAAATCTTCCAAACCACCCTTGGTTACTCCCACGGCGTCATTCTTCTCTCGGGACCGACCGGGAGCGGAAAGACGACCACGCTCTACGCCGCGTTGCGACACCTCAAAACGCCGGGGACGCTCCACATTTTGAGCATTGAAGACCCGGTGGAAATTCCTCTCGACGGTATCAATCAAATCCGCGTCGACAGCGAGCGAGTGAGTTTCGCGCGCGCCCTCCGAAGCACACTGCGTCACGACCCCGACGTCATTATGATTGGCGAGATTCGCGATGGCGAGACGGCAGACATTGCGGTCAAAAGCGCTCTCACGGGGCACCTCGTCCTCTCGACACTTCATGCGAACGACTCGATCGGCGTCGTCTCACGATTGCTGAACCTCGGCATCGCGCCGGAACTCGTTAATTCCGCCCTCCGACTTGTCGTCGCTCAGCGTTTGGTTCGAAAACCTTGTCCCCATTGCGTGCAGTGGAAGCCAGCGGATTCGTCAGAGAAACTCCTTTTTGGGTGGAATCCTAGCGACGATTTTCAAATCCCAATCGCGAGCGGCTGCCCTTTGTGCCACTCGACAGGCTACGTGGGGCGCCTCGGATTGTACGAAATGATTCCGGTGGACAATACGCTGCGCGCCATGATTCGTGCGGGCGAAAGCGAGGAGAATATGGCGAAATACGCGTTCGAGAACGCCGCGCTTCCCACGCTGCGCAACGACGGAGCGGACAAAATCCTCCAAGGGAAAACGACGATTGCCGAGGTGCAGCGCGTCGCGTTCGAGATGAATATTTGATAAAGCGCAGAAACCATGCCAACATTTGCCTATAAAATCCGAAAAAATGGTCGCACTCAAGTAGGCTCGATTGAGGCGGAATCGCTTCATGCCGCCTCGCGACAACTGCGCCAAGACGGGGGAATTCTTCTCCAAATCCGCCAAGAGACCTCTTCGAGCGCGTCGCGATCTTCAGCGTCTGCCGCCCCGGGCGCGCTTGATGGACTTCAACGTTTGATGATTTCGAAGGGGCAAATCGAATTGTCTCTGCGTCAGCTCGCGTCCCTTTTGCGGGCGGGCGTCCCGATTATGACGGCGCTTGAGGCAGTCGGAACCCAATCCTCGCCCGCGCTGGGAAAGGTGTATCTCCGCATTGCGCAAAAAGTCCGGCTCGGCTACTCCATGAAACGCTCGCTGCAGGAGGAAGCCGCCTTTTTTGGTGACGTGACGATTGGGCTTATCGACGTCGGCGAGGCGAACGGAACGCTGGATGAGATGTTCCTCTACGCCTCCAACCTAATGGAGCGCGGGAGAAAGATCAAAAGCCAAATCGTTCAAGCGTTCACGTATCCCGGCATCGTGTTTTTCGTCGCAATGGGGGTGAGTTATTTCCTCGTCGTGCATGTTCTCCCGAAGATTATGGAGTTCATCACGAAGCAGGCGAAATCGATCGAAATGCCTCTTCCGACGCGGATGCTCATGGCGACAAACGATTTTCTTTGGGCGTATGGCGCGTATCTTGTGCTCATTCCGCCCATCATCATTGCGATCTTCTTTTTTGCTCGCAAGAATCCCGAAGTGTGCGAAAAAATGGACTACGCCATGCTTTATATTCCACTTTTGGGGAAGGCGTTTCGCGAACATTCAAACGCCATGTGGTCGCAAACGCTCGGCGCTCTCATCAAAAGTGGCGTCGATGTTCTCGTTGCGCTTGAGCTTGTCGAGGGTGTGTTGGGGAACAAGCACTACGCCTCGCAAATCCGCATCATTCGGAACGTCGTGCGTCAGGGTGGGTCTCTCAGCAAGGGAATCCAAGCCACCACACTCGCGAGATTTTGCCCTATGGCGCTCTCCATGGTTTCCGTGAGCGAACAGAGCGGGAGCGTGGACACCGCTCTTTTAAGCGTCGCGGACTATTGCGAGGAGCAACTCACGCGCCGTGTCGCGATCTTGGGGAAGTTGGTGGAACCTGCGCTTTTCGCGTTCATTGGAGGAATCGTCGGCTTCATCTATTTCGCCTTTTTCCTTGCGATGCTTGCCACGACCCACAGCGCCGCTGGCTGACGAAATATTCCACGGAATCGGCGGAGTATAACCTTGTGTTGTGTCAATTTTATAAACACAGCAGAAGCCGTAGTCGCTCCCGGTCGTACCGGGCGGGCTACACCCTTCGTTCTCGGCTCCGTAGAATCACGAAAGCCAACTTTTTTGATCGCACCCGTCGAGGTCAAACACCGAGTCGCTCTCCCTTGCAATAATCCCATAAGAATGTATAATCACCCAGTTGCACCTACTTTTGGCTTCGTGCAATATTGTATAATACCTCTCGTTATACTCATCGTCGTTTAAAATTCCCGTTTTGCGCGAAGCTTTGCGAGCCGTCGGAGCTACGCACCACGGCTCGTAAAACGTTGCGAAAAACGGAATTTTAAGGAGAACGAGTACAACGCTTTTTTCGGGGGCGTGTTATGTTTCGCCAAACATGTAAGAGTTATGTTCGAACGCTGGGGATTTTGGTCTCTATTGCGTTGGGACTTTCATTTCCGCAGCTTCACCATCTGGGATTCTGCATCCCACTCCTGTTGGTGTGTATGCTTTTTCTTGTTTTTCTGCGCGTCTCGGCTCCCATTCATGCGCTCCATTGGAGCCATGCGTTTCTTTTGGGGTGGAATATTCTCTTCGGTCCCGTCGCGTTTTTCATCGTTCGATACTTGGGAGGTAGCGAAGATTTGGCGCTTGCGGCGCTTTTTGCCGCAATGACTCCCACGGGAACTGCCGCGCCGGTCGTGATGGGATTCCTCGATGGAAAGGTCGAATACGTCATTCTCGCGTTCCTCCTCACGACGTTGGGGTTCGTCCTTTTCACGCCGATTATTTTGCCGTTTTTCCTTGCTGGCGGGACGAGCGGACTCACCTGGACGATTTTCTTGAGCATCGCAAGCCTCGTTTTCCCACCGGCGATCCTCGCAGCGGTGTGTCGAAAATGCATCCCATCGTCTCGCGAGTGGTATCGAAAAACGTCCGGCGTCTCTTTTTTGATGTGGAATTTGTGCCTGCTCCTCATGTCGGCGCAAACGTCGGAATTCATTTGGACGCACGGATCCATTCTCTCCGTGTTGCTCACGACGATTTTGGTCACTTTTTTCGTCTGCGCGACGAATTTCACAGTAGGATTCCTCCTCGGCGGGAAGATATACGCGCACGAATGCAGCCAGTCGTTGGGGCAAAAGAATACTGCCGTGACGTTTTATGTCGCTATAACGTATGCGAATCCCGCAGCCGCGTTGGGACCTTGCACCTACATTTTGTGGCACAACCTTTGGAACGCGACGCAGATGGGGTTCCACAAAAGGAGCGACGTCGCTCAAGAGACCGAAGGAAACGTGGAGAAAAACCTTAAGAACGAGGGCGTCCACCCTGCCACTTCTCGATAGCATATTGCCATTCCGTCCACGCACGGCAGACGTCCGACGCCAACCAACCAATTTCGTCCCACTCCTCGCGAGAGACTTTTGCGCGCATGAGGCTCTGGAGTTTCATGCCATCGAGGGTCGGCACCCCTCGTTCGTCGCGGGGCGATCGGCGAAAAAGGTCGAAAAAGTCCATCGATTTTCCCGGCTCATGATTCCAATCGCACGCACTTCGGTATATTTTGCAGCGGGCAATCAATTTTTCCACAGTCTCTTCAATAGAAAGCGCACCCTCAAAGACCGACGTGCGCGACGCAAGGGTGTGCATCCGCAGCGGGGGTCTCGAGACGCTCGTCTCCTCCGCGATTTTCCCCGCGCGCTCTGCTTCGCCAGCTTTTGTCGGCTTCTCGACCTTGGCAGAGGCGGAGTCGTTTGTGACCGGATTCGGAGCGGAATCCAAGAGATGAAATCGAATACGATAGAGGTTGCCAACCGGGTTCTCGCCGTAAATTTGCCGCAGTTCCTCACGCAAAGCACCGAGGGAGGAGAATCCGTCCAAGAGCGCGTCTTCATTCGTGAGTTCCTCGAAAACGACCTGATCGACGCGATCAATCAAAATAGCTCCCACGCCGGGAATGAAACTTTTCTGTCCCGGACGAAGTCGGTTGTGCTTCCAAAACCGAAGCGTCTGCGTCTTTTTCCCGTTCCGAATGTCGTCGAGGAACTTTTTTTTGAATGTTAGCATTTTTGTTTTTATAGCGGCATTTTATAGCGTTTTGCGCGTTTAGACAAAAACGCCCCCCGCGCGGCAGAACGGCTTATGTTTCACAAAACGAGGAGGACACTCATCACCATCGACACCGCCGACCTCGTGCGCCTCTTTATTGTGCGCCTCATTGCCACCTTCATGGTCGTCGATATTTTATTGTCATCGAAACATTTGAGTGGTGCGGCGTTCTCCTCGCGGCGGAATTTTCGTCTGGCTGAAGTAAGAATGCTTTGTTTCGCCATCCTCCCCGTCCTCTTCTCATTCTTCCTCTTCTTCTTCCTCCTCCTCTTCGTCGTCGTCCATAATATACTTCCTTCGGGGCGGAAAATCGAAACCGCCGTCTTCTAACTCATCTTCGCCGAAGCCGTCTTCATCAAACTCAACGTCTTCGTCAAACTCGTCGTACTCGTCGTCGAATTCATCGACAT
>JAUNBK010000107.1 GCA_030527105.1 Planctomycetia bacterium | reverse complement strand
CGCACCACGGCTCGCAAACCGTCGCGAAAAACGGTAATTTTAAACGACGATGAGTATAATGTGCTATGAGTGCATTTTGTACTGGGTTTCCATAGTCTGACCAAACTCACCATATTCTAATCCAAGAGTGCCCAATGTCAAGTTTTTTTTGCAAGTTTTTTCGAAGAATTACAATACTTTGCGTTATACGAATTGTGAAGCACCGGAGCACCACCCTCTTTCAGAGGGGTGGCAGTCGTTAGGCTGACGGGGACTCTGCTGGGATATGACTCTCAAAGTTGCACCGGGGACACGCCTCTTGACACGGTTTGATTTTTCGGCTATACTGGGTCTGTCGGCGAGTGCGGTGTTGTGATTCGTCGGCAGAAACCAACCTTTTTATAGTCAGGAGAAATTCTTATGACTTGGTCTCGACGTAAATTTTTATCTTCCGCAGCCGTAGTCTCCATTGTGGGAATTGCCGCGCCGTCGGTCTTGCCCAGTCGGGTTTTGGGCAAGGATGGAGAAGTCGCACCCTCCAATCGTTTGGCAATGGGCGGCATCGGACTTGGTCCCCGTGGGAGAAGCGATTTGGGATGCTTCCTCGCCTACAAGGACGTCCACTTTGTCGCAATCGCGGACTGCCAGAGGAGTCGGCGAAATGCAATCAAGGAGATGGTCGACAACCGATATGCCAACCAAGACTGCGTAACCTACCGCGACATGTACGAACTATTGGATCGGCAGGACATTGACATTGTTCTCATCGCGACGGGCGACCGGTGGCACACGATGGCGTCGATTGAGGCTGCCAAAGCGGGCAAGGATATCTATTGCGAGAAGCCGTGTTCGCTCACGATTGAAGAGAGTATCGCGCTTAAGGATACGATCGACCGCTACGGACGAGTGTATCAAGCGGGAACGCAGCGTCGCTCGAGTGGGCACTTTATGGCGGCGATTCGAATGGCGCAGTCGGGTATGCTCGGAGAACTCACGGCTGTCCACGCCAACACGCTCGCGCCCGCAACGACTCAAAAATGGCTCCCGGAGCAATCCCTCCCGGACAAGGACGAGTGCGATTGGGACCGCTGGCTCGGCAGTTGCCCGTGGCGCCCTTATAACGCCTCCTATGTGGGTGGCGGCTGGCGCAATTTCTACGACTTCCACGGCGGCGGAATCCTCGAATGGGGATCGCACACGATTGATCTTTGCCAGCTCGCGCACCAGTCGGATCACACCGTGCCCGTGAGATATGAGCCGATCTTGAAGGGTTTGGGCGATACGTACAAAGACGGCGTCTCGTGGAATGAATTCACGAAGCTGGACGACGGAGGTGTTGTCGCGACGTACAGCGATGGCGTGAAACTCGTCATGCGCTCCACCGGTTGGCTCGGGCTTGGTAGTTGTTCCGTTCGCTTCGAGGGGACGGAAGGCTGGGTAGAGACGGGAGATTCGGGGCGCATTATGACGAGTTCCGAAAAACTCCCCACGACGTACGAGCACTTGGGAGGCGACACGAACCTCCATGTGCGCAACTTCCTGGACTGCGTGAAGACGCGCCAAACCACGCGCGCCAACGCTCTTGCCGCGTCGCAATCGCACATCGCGTCGCACGCCGCGTATATCGCGTGGCAGTTGGGGCGTCCGCTTGAGTATGATCCCGTCAAAAATGAATTTCTGAACGATGAAGCCGCCAATCGTATGCGTCAGCGTGCGAAGCGCGAGCCATGGAGGATTTAACGATGAAGAACCAAAATAGTTTCCTTTTGATTTTAGCGTTGCTCCTGCTCCCGCTCTCGGCTCAGGCGCAGAGTGATCTGTTTGGCGAGAAGCTGAACGAGAATTTTGTCGAGAAGATTCAGCCTGGTTTGCTCGAGCAAGCGGCGGATCCCGCGACCTCCGTGCATGAGTATTCTTTGATTTGCAAGCGTCTCGGCGTTTATGGCGATCGATCGGCAGTTCCGGTCGTGGCGTCGATGTTGGGCGATCCCGACAAATCTTTCTGGGCACGAACGACGCTCGAAGAGATGCCGTTCCCGGAGGCTGCGGCGGCGCTGCGCAAAGCGGTGGGCGTCGTGGAGGACGCGACACTGCGTGCCGGAATCATCAACTCGCTCGGAATGATCGACGACCAGCAGTCGGTGGGAATTCTCCTTCCTCTTTTGAGTGACAAGAACCCCACTATCGAGACAGCCGCCATGTTTGCGCTCGCACGCTTTGGGAATCCCTCCTACAGCGCCCAGATGATCGCCAAGTTGGACAATGCCAACTCAACGCTGGCGGGGAAGTATGCCGACACCAATCTCATGTACGGCGACTTCTTGCGACGAAAAGGACATTTCGACGCGGCAGAGAAAGTCTTTTTTGCCGTTGCTCAAAAGTCTGGCAAGAGTTTTTATAAAGAGGCTGCCTACTTCCAAATCCTTCTGCGCGAGGATGGCAAGGCGGATAAATGGTTCGAGCCGTGGCTCACTTCAGACGACCCGATTCAATATCGAGCGGCGTTGCGTGCCGCGCAGTTTGCGAGTCGCGACACTGTGGCGGACGCATTCATCGCGGCGTTTCCCAAAGTGGGAGAGGAGCGCAAAGTTGCCGTACTCATTGGAATTGGGACGCAGAAGAATCCCAAGGTGGTACCGATTTTGCTCGACGCCGTTGCTTCTGAGGATGCGCTCTTGAAAGACGCCGCCGTGAGTGCGCTCAAAGATTTTGCCGACTCCGTCGATTTGAACGAGTTGGTCAAAACGGCTCTGAGTGCGGACGCGCAACTGCGAAAAAATACGATCACGCTCATCGCACTCATGTCGCCCAGTTGTGACGCGGGAATCGTCAGAATCCTAAAAACCGGCTCGCCCGAAGAACGAGAACTGGCGGTCGAACTTATCGGCGTGAGGCGCATCGCAACGCAAAGCGACGCGATTTTGGCGCTTGCGAGCCACGCAGGGTCGACGACTTTGCGCGCGGCAGCGTTCCGCGCCCTCGGCGAGTTTGCGGAGACTTCCCACGTCGAGTTTTTGGTGGCGCAGATCGTGAAACCCGCGTCGCCTGAGTTGCTGGATGCCGCGAAAACGGGCTTAAAAACCGCTGCCGGTCGTGCACTCCAGCGTGATGAAGTTGCCGCGATTATCTACCAAGGAACGCACAAACTCAAGGGGAACGCTGACTCGCGCCTCTTCCTCTTCCAAACTCTCGGATCAATGGGAACGAGCGGTGCCTTGGAGGCGATCCACCAAGCGGCGACTTCCGACGATCTCGAGGCGCAGGACATGGCGACGAACGTTCTGGGGCGATGGATCAATACGGACGCTGCCGCCACACTCCTGCAGCTTGCGAACACGCCCGACTACCCCTACGCGCGACGCGCGCTGCGTGGGTACTTGCGTTTGGCGCGGCAATTCTCCATGCCGGACTGGCTGCGACGCGGTATGGTGCGCGATGCACTCGCCTCCCCGATCTGCGGAGATGAGGAACGAGAAATCGCCGACATTATCGTGAAGCGATACCAACTCGATTTGAGCGTCCCGGAGACGGAGAGCCAAAAAGCGCTTCGAAATATTGTGATTTGCTCCGCGATTTATGGTTTGCCAGACGACGCAGCGCGCCAAAAAGACGTGACGCGCGAGGTGTTGAATCTCTTCCGCACGAGCGATTCGCTGGATATTCGCGTGCCTGAGAGCTACAACGTGACGTTTGGCGGCGACCCGGCACCTGGCGTGCCCAAGACGCTTACGCTCAAGATTCGATTCGGCAACTCGGGTGAGATCAGGACGCTCTCGGTTCGCGAGGGTGGAGTGATTTCTCTCCCTAAAAAATGAGTTATTATAATACTTTGCGTTAAGATTCCCGTTTCCGTTCGTCGTGGTGCGTAGCTCCAACGGCGGACGGCACTGGAAATTTCAACGAGAAGTAATATAACCACCAAAATTTGAAGGCACCCGCGTCGGCATATTTCCACTCTTTGCCCGTTGACATATTTCCCCGTGTGTGTTATAATGGTCTCTATAATTTGTTGTGGCTCTGTGTGAAATTTCCGATTCCGTCCGCTGTTGGAGCTGCGCACACGGTTCTCGAAAATTTATAATACTTCGCGTTGAAATTTCCGGTTCCGTCCGCCGTCGGAGCTACGCACCACGGCTCACAAAACATTGCGAAAAACGGAATTTTAAAGGAGAACGAGTATAAAGTAGGATGAGTATATGCCGCGTCATTTTCCCAAAGGAGCGGGTTTTTCGAGTTTGGAAGCGAAATGCCTCGTGTTGTTCAGTTTTTTTATGATTTGCGTGATAATCATTAGTTTCCTCATGTATTGGCACGTGACGGAAACCGTGGTGGCTCAGCGCAACCCCGCGACTGCGCGACTCCTTGCCGATCGAGCGCTTCTCATCACGCACTGGGGGAAAATGGAGTCGAAACCGGAGTTTCTCATTATTGTCAATAAACTCACCGAGCAGCTTTCTCAACAGAAATACGAGTGTGAGCTAATTTCTCCCAACGCTCCCGAGGCGGAAAAGGACGAATACGTGCGCCAAATATTGGAGACCTACGAAAAGGCGCACGACAAAACGGAACCAATCGGCGTGCTCAAGGACGACACGTATTATTACTACAAGCCGTTTTTTGCGGAAGAGGCGTGCCTCACGCTGTGCCACTCCCAGCTTCAGGCGATGGAGCGTTTGGAACAAGGGAGCCTCCTCCAAGCGACGCAGGAACCGATGAAGGAAGGCGACCTCATGAGTATCATGTGCGTCAAAATTCCGAACGGTCCGACGCAAGCCGCGATTAGTTGGTTCTGGAGCTCGCTCCTGTCTGTCGCAGTGATTACGGTGTTTTTGGGGATAATTGTTTTTTATATCACGATTCGATACGTGATTATTCGCCCGCTTCGGCACCTGAAGGAAGTGAGCGCTGCCGTCACGCATGGGAATATTGAGCTGCGCGCGGAACTCCACACCGGGGACGAATTCGAATCCCTCGCTCAGGCGTTCAATAGGATGCTCCGCGGACTGGTCAATTCTCAACGCGACCTTCGGCGTGCGAATAAGGAATTGGACAAAAAGATCGAGGAACTCGGGCGCGTCAATCTCCAACTGAGGGAGTTGAACCGAATCAAGAGCGACTTCCTCGCGACGATGAGCCACGAGTTGCGCACGCCGCTCAACAGCATTTTGGGCTTCAGCGACGTTTTGGGTTCGATCAAATCGCTTGACGATCGTCAGAAGCGATACGTTGAGAACATCCAGAACTCCGGTCGCACGCTGCTTTCGATGATCAACGACATTCTCGACCTTGCGAAGATGGAGAGCGGACGTTCAGAGATACACCTTGCGGACTTTTCGCTTGAGCACATTGTTGCGGCGCAGTGTGATATGGCGCGCCCGCTTGCGGAGAAGAAGACGATTTCTCTCACGTACGAGATGCCGCAGGGGCTTCCGAACGTCCATTTGGATCAAAATAGAGTGCAGCAGATTTTGAATAATCTCATCTCCAACGCGATTAAATTCACGCCGGAGGGGGGCGTAGTGACGATTCGTGTTTTGCCAGAGGTGGAGCCTGGGGAGGAGATCGACCCCGAGACGGCACATTTCACCCTTCAGGTGTGTGACACGGGCGTCGGAATGACGGAGGAGGATCTCCAAACCATTTTCGAGAAATTCCGCCAAGGTGCGTCCGCGATTGGCGACAACATGATGACGCGCGAGCACTCCGGCACGGGGCTGGGGCTATCCATTGTCAAGGAAATTTGCCGACTCTTGCACGGAGAAATCCACGTCGAAAGCTCGCCAGGCGCGGGTTCCACCTTCTCCATCCGACTCCCGTGGCGGCTCGTGGAGAAAAAACCAAGGGCGAACGATTTGTATTTTTAGGAGCAAAAAATGTTTCGTTTTCGAATAATTTTCGGTTGGATTGTTTGCGTCGTTTTGATCGCGTCGCCGCTTTTGTGTGCGGAGATGACTCAATTCTCTGGCGAAACAATGGGGACGCAGTGGAATGCGAGCGTCGTCACGCCGAAACCCCTCTCGGACGAGGAGAAGGAAGAGGCGCAAAATGCCGTCGAGCGTGCGCTCAAAGGGGTCGACTTTCGAATGTCCACGTGGCAAAATTTCACCGAGTTGTCGCGATTGAACCAATCCAACGAGAGTGAAAATAAGATTTCGACCGAGTTGGCGAAGGTTTTGCGCGCCGCGCTTGCGATTTCGCAAAAGACCGATGGCGCCTACGATATCACGTCTGGCGCGCTCGTCAATCTGTGGAAATTCGGTCCCACTCGAGAGGATCAAACGCTCCCCGACTTTCCGTCGGACGACGAAATCGCTCAGGCAAAGAAGAAAGTCGATTTTCGTTCGCTGGATATCATCGAAAATTCCGACGGAGATTTGATTATCAAACGCCAACTGCCGGGGGTTTATATCGATTTGTCGAGCATCGCGAAAGGGTATGGAGCCGATTGCGCTGCGGACGGGCTGCGGGAGTTGGGGTACTCCAATTTCATGGTGGAAGTTGGTGGAGAAGTCGTGGCGCGAGGTACGAACCTTTGGGGAGAACCTTGGCGTCTTGGGATCGAAAAACCGGTGCCAGGGGCGACTTCTCTCTATGGAGCGGTCGAATTGAACGACTGCGCCTTGGCAACCTCGGGCGATTATCGAAATTTCCGGATGAATGCCGACAAGCGCCTTTCGCACATCGTCGATCCTCGGACGGGGCGACCTACGGAACACACGCTCGTGTCGGTCTCCGTTCTTGCGGACTCCTGCATGGCTGCCGACGGCTGGGCGACGGCTCTCATGGTGCTCGGTCCCGAAGAGGGGCAGAAAATCGCGAAACGTGAGAATATCTCGGCGCTTTTTTTGGTTCAAAATGGGGATAAAATCGAGTCCCATGCCGTGAATTTTCCTCTCGTTCCTCTCGATCGTCTCGAAGCACGCGCCCCCTCCGCCAACGCGAGCGGCTCGCGCCTCGTCGCTCAGATTCTCGTCTCCGTCCTCGTCTTTTGCCTCTGCTTTGTCGCCATCGGCTACTCGCATTTCACGGGGCGACGCAAAATGCTCTGCTCCTGCCGGGCGGCAAAAGTCATGGAAAAAGAGCGCGAGCAACTCATTCGCTCCATTCGAAACATCGAAGAATCCGAAGACGATACGAAACATTTTCGGTCTTAAATATCCAAAATAAGGGATAAAACCATTCAACCAACCTGAAGGAGAGATTAAACATGAGGGTTCCTACATCATCAAAAACAATGCCGTTGAACGCAACGCTCTGGAGGCTCGCAAGCGCGATTGTCTCGATCCTCGCGATGTTCGTGACGTGCGTGACGATCGCAACGAGCGTGACGCAGGCGGCTCCGCACGAAGAGGGCGCGTGCTGCTGCGTTTTGCACCAATACGAAAGTGCCCAACCGAGCGCTGGTGCTCGCGTCGCGACCTCCGACGAGAAGCCGCGAATTCCGGCTCGGGGTCTCGCCGCCAAGAAGCCCGGGGGAGAGTTGGAGTTATTCGATTTTGAGCGCGCCCCGCTGGGGGATTATGATGTTCTCATCGACGTTTGGTACTGCGGCGTGTGCCATACCGACGTCCACTCGGTCGATGGCGACCACGGCGCGCCGGGCGATTTGAGCGCCTTCCCCATGGTGAGCGGACACGAGGTGGTTGGACAGGTGCGCGAAGTTGGTGCCAAGGTCACCAAACATCGTCCCGGAGACATGGTGGGCGTCGGACCTTTCAAAGCCGCGTGTGGCGTGTGTGAATTTTGTCGCAAGGGAGAGGAGCAATATTGCCCCCACGCGATGTTCACGAACCACTATGGCGGAGGTTTTGCGAACAATATCGTCGCGCAGGAAGAATTCGCGTTCAAAATCCCTGACGGCGTCCCTTTGGAGCAGGTCGCGCCGCTTTTGTGCGCAGGAATCACGACCTACACTCCTATTAAACTTGCCGGGGTGCGTGCGGGAGATCGCTGCGCGGTGGTCGGCTTCGGTGGCTTAGGCGATATGGCGGTCAAATTTCTCCTTGCCAAAGGCGCGAAAGTGACCATTTTCGACATTAACGAAACGAAATCCGCCCGTGCAAAAGAGTTGGGGTGCGAGTTCATCTCCGCAGCGGACGAAGAGACCAAAGCCACGCTTGCGTCGCAATTCGACTTCATTCTCACCACCGTCCCTGCGCGATACGAGATTCAGCCGTACGTCAATATGCTTCGTCCCGGCGGAAAGTTGTATTGCGTCGGTGCCCCCAACGCGCCGACGTCGCTTCATCTCGTGTCGCTCCTTCCCCATCGCACCCTCTGCGGGACCATGTCGGGAAGCAACGCGGATTATGCCGAGATGCTTCAATATTGCGCAGAGAATCGAATTTTCTCGGACGTTCGAACCATTTCCTACGAAGAGATAAACGAGGTTTTTCGAAAGTTGCGCGAGGGAACGGGTAAATTCCGCTACGTTCTCGACGTGAGAACGCTGCCGAAGCGTGAGAAACCTTAAAAGAGGTGAGTATATTTTCCCGGCAAAATGCTATACTCGTTCTCCTTTAAATTCCCGTTTTATGCGACGCATTGCGAGCCGAGGTGCGTAGCTCCAACGGCGGACTGCACCGGAAATTTCAACGGGAAGTATTATAAAAGCAGTCCCAAATGGGCGTTTTTTTGAAACCGTCGATTTGGCGTGAAGAAGAAAGAAATGCAAAAAAAGACGTTCGCCATCCGTACGCGCATTGATTGGAGAGGAAAATGCGACTCGGGAAGCAAACGTCTTTGGAATCGTGCGTTCTCGCACGCTCTTATACTTTCGCGCTCAAACGAGACTAATCGTGGAGCTTATAAAACGCCTTGGCGGACAGCTCGGCAGCCTGCATGCGATTCATGCCGCCTTCGTATTCCACCGTGTAGGTTTCGATTCCACCGACCGTCTCGCAAAGCTCGAAAGCAAGTTTCCAATCCACGCGACCTTCGCCAATGATCTTGTTGTCGCTCTCCTTGAGGTGGATCGACTTGGAACGACCGGGATACTTTTTGATAAGCGCGTACGGATCGTTGCCCGAATTGACGCAATGCCCAAGGTCGTTCTGCATGACCACTTCTGGAACCGAATTGTCGGCAAAGATTTCCCACGTGGACAAACCGCCCTCAACCTTGTTGAAGTCGTGCCGGTGCGCGTGATAGCCAACAAAAAGACCAGACTCTTGCGCAACGGCGGAAGCTGCGGAGAACTTTTTCGCCGCATCGATCCAGCCCTCTTTGCCATCGTTGTGCATTCCGGGGCAAATGATGAACTTCGCGCCCAAAACGAGGTGCTCTTCAATCGTTCGCTTGAGAGCGTCCAAATTCTCAATCGCGCCACGCCCCGTGTGAGTTCCGGTGCAAATGAGTCCGTATTTGTCCTGAAGTTTGCGAAGCTCGGCGACCGGTTTGGGATAGCCAGCGTATTCAACGCCCTTGTAGCCCATCTCGGCAATGGCGGCAAAAACTTTCTCGGTATCAGCACGCACCTCACCACCCACGCTGTAGAGTTGGAGGCAAAGCGGGATGTTCTTTTCGGCGAGCGCAGCACGAAGGCTCGTCATTCCCGAGACCTGAAGCGCGAAGGCTCCGATCCCCAATTTCAAGACGTCACGGCGAGTAAGTGTCATTTTTGGTTCTCCTATAAAGGTAGAGTAATTGGAATAATCCATCCTTGAGGAGAGTCTTAGTCGTTAAAACCCCCTCACATTTTGTATTTTAACATTATACACCGTACTTCGGCAAAAAGTCAAGTGGTCAAACAGAAAAAATTTGGAAAAAACTCAAAAATTTTTGGAAACCCCCTTGCAAAAAAGTGTGGAACGTGGTAAACTTACATTTGTTGGGGATTTTGACCCAATTTGGCAAGAAAAAAGACAAAATTAGTGGGTTTCGCGCCCACGCAGCACTCTTGATGGTAAGAATGGATTTTTGCCTCAAGTTATTCGTGGGGAGTTTCCGTGGCACAGAAGCACAATTTCATCCTGGGCGAATACCAACGTACGGTGGATGAGAGGTTTCGAATTTCGATACCTGTGGAAATGTGTGAACTTCTCACAACAGAGAGCGAAGACAACGAATGTATCCTCGCCAAGGAGCGTCCCGGCTGTTTAAGTCTTTGGGGCGTTGATTTGTGGCAGGAAAAGCTCAGCGCGGGCGTGGAACTCCTTCAGAAAAAAATGCAGGCGGGGAAGTTTGAGGGGCGCATCGATCAGTTGCAAATGCTCGGAAGGCTGCTCTCCACAAGGCACAAGAACGTCCAGCTTGCTGGCAGGGGAAGGCTCGTTTTGCCGGAGGGTTTTCGAGAATTCCTCGCTGTTGAGCCTGGCGCGGAGGTCGTTGTCGTTGGTGCGGCGGTCTGTGTTGAGATTTGGAAGCCAGACCTCTGGTACGCTTATCTCAACGGCAGGATTCCAAAGTTCAAGCGTTTATTTGAGAAGCTCACACAATAGCCCCTATTAATAATACACTATCGTACACTCGCCTAATGCGAACGGCAGGTTCATTTTTTCAGTTGTTATCAAAAGCAAGGTGGCTTTTGACTGGAAGTGCAAATCGACAAAATGGAAGTTGTTATTCCATCCTGCTATTGCGTTAGGCGAGTCTTTTTCTTGTATCCGAAACTCTCTACTTCCTTAATTGAGGCAAATCATGAGTCAAAATGAATTTCGAGTTGAAATGGATTCTATGGGCGAGGTTTTGATTCCCGCTGATGCTTATTATGGCGCGCAGACGCAGAGAGCCGTGATGAATTTTCCCATTGCAAACCAACCTCTCCCCTCGGCGCTCATTCGGGCGCTCGCTTTGGTGAAATGGGCGTGTGCTTCTGCCAATCGAGACCTTGGTTTGCTTACGAAAAAGCTCTCAGGCGCCCAGGTGGAGGCACTCCTTCTCGCGGCATTGGAAGTTGCGGAAGGTCAGCTTGCCGACCAATTCCCCATCGACATATACCAAACTGGCTCCGGTACCTCAACCAACATGAACGTGAACGAAGTCATTGCCAACCGAGCCATTGAGTTGATGGGTGGCGATCGTTTCGACAAGAAAAAGCCGATCCATCCGAACGACCACGTGAACATGGGGCAGAGCACCAACGACACCTTCCCCACCGCGATTCACGTCGCCGCCGCGTCCGCGATTGAGAACCAACTGATCCCTGCTTTAGAGGCGTGTGCGTCCATCCTCGAACAAAAGGCGGACGAGTGGAAGGACGTCTTGAAGATTGGGCGAACGCACCTCGCCGATGCCACTCCAATGACGCTCGGGCAAGAGTTCGGCGGCTTCGCGCGGCAGCTTCGTTTGGCGATTGAGGGCGTTCGCGAGGGGCAATCGGCTCTCCTTGAGCTTCCTGTCGGCGGAACGGCTGTCGGCTCCGGACTCAACACCCATCCCGAGTTCGCCTGCAAGGTGTGCGCATACCTCGCGGACAAAACGGGCGTTCCCTTCGTCGAGGCGCAGAACCATTTCGAGGCGAACGCGCAGCGCTGCGGCGTCGTCAAGTGCCACTCTCTTTTGAAGAACGCTGCCGTCACGCTCATGAACATCGCCAACAACATCCGCTGGCTCGGGAGCGGTCCCCGATGTGGGTACTACGAAATCATGCTCCCCGACCTTCAGCCCGGCAGTTCGATCATGCCCGGCAAGGTCAATCCGGTTTTGTGCGAGAGCGTCCTTCAACTTTCCGCGCGCGTTTTGGGGAACGACGCCTCCGTTGCCGTCTGTGGCGTGACGGGGGGACAATTCCAACTCAATATTACGATGCCTTTTCTCGGCTTTGCGATACTTGAGAGCATCACGCTCCTCACGAACGGGACGCGCGTCTTCACGCAGCGGTGTCTTGAAGGGATTCGCGCCAATCGTTCGCAATGCGCGAGCACAATCGAGCAGAGTCTCTCGATGATCACGGCGCTCAACCCACTCATAGGATACGAGCGCGCCGCCGCCCTTGCGAAGGAGGCGTTCAAGTCGGGCAAAACCGTCCGCGAGTTGTGCGAGGAGCAGGCGATTCTTCCGCCGGAGGTTCTCGAACGCGCGCTCGACCCCATGCGCATGACGCGCCCTCTCGACGGGTGATTGTGGTGGGCGTTTCTGCGCTCAGTCTTGTGAGTTGGATTGTGTGAGTTG
>JAUNBK010000202.1 GCA_030527105.1 Planctomycetia bacterium | reverse complement strand
CTCGTTCTCCTTGAAAATTCCCGTTTTATGCGACGCTTTGCGAGCCGTGGTGCGTGCTCCAACGGCGGACGGCACCGGAAATTTCAACGAGAAGTGTTATAAAAAGTCGCAACGTTTCCCTCAGGAGGTTTTTCATGCCGTTTAGACTTTCATTTTTCTCCCGCCCTTTTTTTCTCCTACTCATTTCAGGTTTTTGTGTCAGCATGGGCTCCGATGGAGTCCCGCAGACGCGTTTGACCCCGCAATATTTAAGTGCCAACGACCTCTCGATCGCGACGGGGCAACCCTCGCTCGTCATTATGTCGAATGGCTCGACGCACGTCCCCGTCTGGTCTTTGTCGGGCGGAACGGTGGGACAGTCGGTCGCGGGCGTGCTGCCCGGTTTCTCGGAAGATTGCGCGGGTGTGAAAGTCGAAATCGTCGTCACTTCGACCGACGCTCAGACGCGATCCGAGTTTGAGGACGTCTTTCGTGTTCGACTTTCGCAAATGCTCGAGGGGGAAGCCTTCTCGTCGCGCAGCGTCCTCGGAACGCCCGTTCGAACCCCTCTCCCTGAGGAGGCGTTTCGCACACGAACGATCGTTGTGGAGTCGTTTTATGCGGTAGAGGCGAATCGTCCGTTGTTGGTGCAAATTCAGCGCGAGCCGGGCGACCCGGCAGACACGTTCGCGCGTCCGGTGGGTTTGGTTTTGGTGAAAGTGACGCCCCTGCCGCAGCTTCCGCCGCCGTTCGTCGTGCAGGATGTGCCGGGCTACAACTCCTGGCCGGTAGTTCAGGCGCTCGGGGAGAAACTCGTGTGCGTTTATAGCCGTGGGTCGGGACACACGATCGACGAGGACGCACGCGCGGTCTACGCACGCACTTCGACCGACGGCGGCAAGACGTGGACACCCGAGACGGTCGTTGCCAACACACCAGGCGGCGGCGAGGTCACGATTGGGAAGGGGTTGGATTCCTCCGGCGCGATGCTTCTTTGGGTGCGACGCATTGGGAGAGAGTGGAATCACGACCTCTATCGAACCACGGACGGCGTCACGTTCACGCATTTAGCGACGCCGAAGTTCGACGTGATTCCGATCCAAATCACGGATGTCTTCTCGGTTCCGACCGTGGGACTCATGGCGCTTTGGTTCGCGGGGAACTACGGAGACGACGGACCGTGCCATTCGTGGGGGACGCTCACGAGCCGCGACGAGGGAAAAACCTGGACGCAAAACGTCGTGGAGTCGGAGCTGACCAAAGTGGAGTGGCCGACCGAGCCATCGGCGGTGTATCTTGGTGAGGGACGGATACTCGCCCTCGCGCGCACGGAGGTGGGCGACGCAACGACGACGCGGTCTCAATTTCAAATGGTCTCGACCGACTTCGGCTCGACGTGGAAGCGCTCCAAAACGAACATTGGCGACGTCCTTGCCTCGACGCCGAGCCTGATTTTCGACGCCAAAACGGGACTCGTGAGCAACTACTACTATCATCGAGGGCACGGGATTCTTCGTCGCCGCGTGGCGAAGCCGGACGAGGTATTCGACAGTCCGTTGAATTGGTCGGATTCCGAGGCGGTGGCGGTAGGGAGTGCCGTCACGTTCGACGCTGGAAACGTGAACGCGACGGTAGTCAATGGCGTCCACTACCTTGCGTTCTACTCGGGAAAGGGTAGCGACACGTCCGTTTTGGTCTCGGCAACTTCTGCGCCTGGCGAAAAAGAGGAGTGACCAAAAGGGGTGCCTTGCCATGGAGGGAGAGCACTCCTGATCTCCCAAAAATTCCCCTCTTCCAGAGAGGTGGCAGCCGCAGGCTGACGGGGTGTTCTGCCGGGGGGAGAACTACCCCCCGCCCTACGGGCGAACTCCTTCAGAGAAGGGACATTGGTTTTTGTGCGACATTTCGAGAAATCAAAGATTTCTGGAGCGTTTTGAGGGGAGGGTGTGAAGCCCTCATTTTTACGAGGCTGTATGATTATGGATTTTTTCAAAGTGTTTTAGTCCGATATTCGTAGAAAATACCATGGTGCATAAAAATAGGACTCTGGCACGTTCCACACTTTTGCGTTTTTTGATTCTTTTGAGTGAAAAAATGCGTTTTTTTGGCGTTTTTGGCGATCGAATGTTTTTCCCAAAAGTGC
>JAUNBK010000201.1 GCA_030527105.1 Planctomycetia bacterium | reverse complement strand
TTCCGTCCGCCGTTGGAGCTACGCACCACGGCTCGTAAAGCGTCACGCAAGACGGAAATATTAAAGGAGAACGAATATATTTGAGTCATACAGGTCGTTGAAAGATTTTTTCGAACGAAACAACATTCCACCAAACACGAGTTTTTAGGCATTGGTTACCAAGCGAAGATGCCTCCACGTGAGCAATTTTTTATGTGCAAAAAGAAGAGAAGAAACGTAGCTGTATTTTTGGCTGTCGCAATCTTTATGACAACCCTGTCGATTCGAGACACGTTGGGACAAGGAGGTTCTCCGATCCCTGCACCCCGAGTTTTGGAGCGCAGCGCCCCAACGGCGTCCTTGCTCTTGGAACCACAAGCGGGTCGCTCTCTCCTCTCCAATATTTACAAGAAGAATGTGGAGAGTGTCGTGTACGTCACGGGAGTCAACGTTCTCCCCGAGAAAAAGAGCGAGTTAGAGTTTTTTGCTCCGCCGCCCAACACGAAGGAAGAATTCACGGTCGGAACCGGGTTCATCATCCATGAAGAGGGGTATGTTCTCACGAACGCCCACACGGTCGTGCGAAGTGTTGCGCCTATCATTGAACTTCACAATGGTAAGCGTTTCGACGCGGAAATCGTGGCG
Source organism: Planctomycetia bacterium (assembly GCA_030527105.1). Taxonomy (GTDB): domain Bacteria; phylum Planctomycetota; class Planctomycetia; order Pirellulales; family Thermoguttaceae; genus RGIG3701. The sequence continues at coordinate 1,503 of JAUNBK010000201.1, read as the reverse complement.
CTTTTCCCTCACAACGACTTGGCGCTTTTGAAAATAGACACCAAAACCAAATTAACGCCCGTCACGTTCGAGAACAACGAGGAAATCAGCGTTGGAGAGACTATCGTCACGATCGGCTGCCCCCACGGTCTAAAATATACACTTACGTACGGCGTTATCAGCGGGATGAACCGATCGAGCCAAGTCGTGGATATACCTGGGCTTATGCTCAAGAATCTCCTTCAAACGGACGCCGCCATCAATCCAGGAAGTTCAGGAGGACCATGGTTCAATCTGCGAGGTGCCGTCACGGGAGTCACGGTGTCGAAACGAAGCGACGCCGATAATATTGGCTTCGGAATTTCTATTTCGACGCTGCACGAAGTCCTGCCGCAAATGCTGGCGCAGGCGGTTCAGTCGAAATTTTCTGTAGGTTTTAAAGTGGTGCGCGATCGAAACAACGGTCCATTCCAATGCCGCGTCGAGTCCATCTCCAGCGCCGAGGGAGCCTCTGCCGCAGGCTTGTCGGTTGGCGACGTGATTCACTCCATCAATGGGAAAGCGGTTTTCCACCCCTTGGATTTCTACCTCCATATGCTCTCCTTCAACGCAAACGATGAGGTCGCACTTCAAGTCTTTCGCGCCCCTTCTGTCGCAAGCAGCTCGATTTCCTCGGCAGTGCCAATTCCCAATGTTTCAGACGGTCAAGATACGGAAAATCTGAGTGAATCAGATTATTCACTCGAATATCAGTCGTCGCAATGGGTGTGTGTGTATCGACTTTCCGCGCCAGAGCTGATAGATGTCCCAGCCATGGTGCGCGATGAGTTGGGAATGGAGGTTTCGCCTCTCGACTCAAAAACGATTTTGGAATTTGGACTTCGCACTTCGACTGGCGTGGTTATTCGGTCGTTGGACCAGAATCTCTATGAGAAACTCCAGCATCCGCCTCGCTCGGGCGATATTTTGGCGCGCATAGATTATCAACGCCCCAAAAGCCCCGAGCATTTAGCGCGTATTTTGCAGAGTATCCCCCCGGATAAACCCGTTGACTTGGTGATTCTGCGGATGGAGTACGTGCAAGAGAAGAAAAACGTGACGCGGATCGATATTTCCAATTGGCGTCTCGTCATGCCCGCAGCAGAATAGTAAGGCAGTGGAATAAATGTCTTCGGCGGACTTTATGTGAAAAAACCAACGCCGAAGCATTCTATACGGATGCACCAATGAATTGGAGCTTTCGCAAAAAGTGAGGACTGCGGTGCGCGGATCCAACGGCGGACGATTTTCTTTTATACTCGTTCTCCTTTAAAATTCCCGTTTTATTTAGCGCTTTGCGAGCTGTGGTGCGCAGCTCCAACGGTCGCCAGAGCTGGTGTTGTGTCAATTTTATAAACACTCGTGTTTTGACTCGCAGTCTTCCAGCCTCTTGAGAGGAACACTTTTGAAAAATTGTTTCCTCTCAAACTCTCCTTCAAAAAACTTGTATAATTCGGGTATTCAGGTATTCAAGGTGATTGATAA
>JAUNBK010000016.1 GCA_030527105.1 Planctomycetia bacterium | reverse complement strand
TTTGAAGGAGAGTTTGAGAGGAAACAATTTTTCAAAAATGTTTCCTCTCAAAGGGGTGGTCCCAATTTAAAGCCCGCGAGAAATTTTCCAAAAAATCCTCAAAAAATATCATCTACCACTTGCAAAAAAACATTTCTTGTGTATAATGGACTTGTCGTCTGACGAATGTCCAAGCAAATCACAGGAGAAATCACGATGAAAAAGTGCGCATTTCTATTTGGAGTGAACGATTATTCTGAACTTCCCCAACTCCGCTACGCGCGGCAGGACGCGGAGGCGGTGGCAAAAGCGCTCAAGGAGGCATATGGGTTTGGCGAGAATGAAATTTTTCTCCGCACGTGCAAAAACGAATCTGCCGCGCTGCGCCCCTCGAATAGAAGGAGAATTTTGAGCGCTTTCGACTGGTCGGAGGCGTTGGGCGTTTTGGACTTGCTCATCGTTGGTTTTTGGGGGCATGGCTCGATTGATGAGAGGACGAAAAAGCGTTATTTGTGCCCGATCGATGCGGAAATGGGGGACTTGCCCGGGACGGCAGTTTCACTCGACCAAATCAAAGAGGCGATTCGACAAATTCCTGCAAAAAATGTTTGCTTAATCTTAGATTGTTGCCAAAATGTCGTGGGTGAAGACCGGGACTCGGCAGCGTTTTCGCTCGAAGAAGGCGCGAAGGAAAATCTCGACGCGATGGCACGAGATATCGGAATGTCTGTTTCAAAAAACACAACACACGGATCGAATATTCATCAAACCGTTGCGATTCTCAACTCGTGTTCCGAGGGTGAGCGCGCGTATGAGTGGGCAGAACGCGAACACGGATTTTTCACGGCACACCTTCTCGAGGCACTTCACGAGCGGAAAAATATGATTGCGGATGTTTTTGAATACGCGAAAGAGAAAACAATCGAGAGCGTGCGAACAAAAGGGAAAAAGCAGAATCCATTTTGTTCCTGCTACGGCGGGATGAATATTGTACTCCCTGCACCGCCGTCTGTTGAGGAGGAGTTGTACAACCAGGCGCTGGAATTGTTTCAGGAGGAGAAGTATTCCGAGGCAAAGGCGAAAATCGACGCAGCGATTGAAAATTCGCCCAAAAAAGAATATATTGCGCTTCGGGTTTCTATTTTAGGGATACTTAAGATTCAAGAAAAGACGCTTTTAATCGAGCGGGAAAAGGAGAATCTCGCGCAAGAAAAAGCAGAAATCGAACGTCGGCGACAAGAGGATGCGCGTTTGGCACGAGAAAAGGCGGAAATCGAGCGCAAGGCTGCGGAAATTGCAAAGCAAAAAGCGAGTTCAACGGCTCCCCTCGCGGGCGACCGTTTGGTGAAGACGATCAAGGGCGTGGAGTACGCATGGCGCTGGTGCCCGGCGGGTGAATTTATGATGGGGAGTCCAAAGGGTGAAAAAGGAAGAGACGACGATGAGAAGCAGCACCGCGTGACGCTGACGCAAGGATTTTGGATGCTTGAAACGCAGGTGACGCAGCGGATGTGGCAGAGCGTGATGGGCGACAATCCGAGCTTTTTTAAGGGGGACAATCTCCCGGTGGAGTGTGTGAGTTGGCACGATTGTGTGAAGTTTTGCGAGAAGATATCGAAGCTTTCGGGCTTGAATATCCAACTTCCCACGGAGGCTCAGTGGGAATATGCGTGTCGGGCTGGTACGACGACGGCGCTCAACAGCGGCAAAAATCTAACAGACACGGAGTACGACTGCGCCAACCTTAACGAGGTTGCGTGGTACGATTGGAAGGGGGAAAACGAAAGCACACATCCAGTGGGGCAGAAGCGACCAAACGCGTGGGGTTTGTATGACATGCACGGGAATGTGTGGGAGTGGTGTCAAGATTGGTATGGGGAGTACGTGGAGTCGCCAACGAGCGACCCGAAAGGTCCTAATAGTGGTTCGAACCGAGTGAATCGTGGCGGTGGCTGGCACGACTACGCCGAGAGCTGTCGGTCCGCGTACCGGGGCAGCTACGACCCGCCGTACTCGCACGACGCCGTTGGCTTCCGCCTCCTCTTCGTCCCCTAGTTCATAGCTAATCGCGGAGGCGTAACGAACGAACGCAAGGGGGCGAATGCGGAGCCGCCCCCGAGCAGTGAGAGAGAAGCGCCGTAGCGTCGAATGCGCGTCGTGGCGGAGAAAAAGTTGGGAGGAAAAAGAGTAGGGTGGGAAGAATGCCCAATCCCAAATAAGGGTGGAAGAGCGCCCCTGCGAGTGCGGACTTGGGAAGTGGGGGCAACGCCCCCAACGAGCAAGTCCGCAGAAATAACCGCACGAAATCAAACAAAAAATGCGGAGGGAAGTGCGTTCCCGCTCCATAAACACCCTGTCAGCCGTCCGCCTCGTGTCCCCGAGGGTCGAATGGAGGGCGTTTTTTAGGATGGTACGGCTTTTTGTCCAACGGCGGCAGGTACTTTCGGCACTCGAGCGCCGGACCGCACATTTCCTCCCAAAGCTCCAATTGTTCGGGCGTTAATATTTTCTTGATTGCCTTTTGACGATGGAAATTTTTCCGCTCACGAGAAAATTCGCGCGGTGGCTCTCCTCGCCCCAAAACCATCCTCGCAGGATGCGGCACATTGGAAATCCTCACGTCTGGGGAGCGTGGTCGCCCACGAACCTCCTCATCCAAATCAGGCATACGAAAAAGCATCTGAATCTGGAGTTGCTGCTCTTCCGTGAGAGCCAAACGCTCGACAATCGCCTCGTCGCAAATGCTATCCGGTCGAAGTTGCAACTCCAACTGCTCCAAACGCTTGCGCTGCTCGAGAGAAAGGAGGTTGAGAATAAAATCCTCCGTCGCTCGGACGGATTCCGCCATGCAACAGAGTCTCTCCTCTGGAGTCATGTTCCTCGCGTTGCGAAACACCTCTTCCCCCTTCTTTCGGAAGAGAGCATCATGTTTTTCGATCTTTTCCTTTTGCGCACTCGTGAGTCGCAGATCGTCCTGAACGTCGGGATTGAGCAAGAGAAAAATGGGTGGCATTCCCTCCATCTCCGCGATGGTCTTCATAAAGCACTCGATGTAATCGCGAATGCCCGCGAGTTGATTCTCCGTTTCGGCATCCAAAGCGTCCATGGTGAGAAAATCCTGATAAAGGATGAGCGCGGTGTCGAGCAATTTTTGACGCATTTTTCGCGTTGCTGGCGCGTCGTTTTCCTCTAAACCCTCCTCCGCAATACGAATGAGAGAGTCTGCCGCCTCACGCGCTTTTTGAAATCTCGCCTGCGCCTCCGAGAGAGCAAGCTGCGTTTTTTCCTTTTCGATGGAAATCATGTAGTGATTCAAACCCATTGCCGCACACGTGACGCCAAGTGCAAGAAACGCCGCAGCAAGTACCCATGGGTGCCGCCGAAGCCACCGAAAGACAATGTCTCCAATGCCCGGGCGCTTTGCGAGAATCGGACGATCTTCGAGAAAACGATGCAAATCTTGCGCAAGCTCTCCTGCCGTTTCGTATCGATCGACGGGCGATTTCGAGATACATTTGAGAATAATCGTCTCCAAATCGTGCGGCAGGCTCGTGTCGTACGCACGCGGCGGCAGCGGCTCGTCTTGAGTGATTCGCCTCAAAAGCTGTACCTGATTCTTCTCCGGAAAAATCGGATGCAGTGTGAGAAGTTCATAAAACGTTGCGCCGAGAGAATAAATGTCCGCGCGATGATCCGCCATGCGAGTCTGTCCCTGCGCTTGCTCTGGACTCATGTAGCGCGGCGTGCCAAAGACGTCGCCTGTTTGAGTAAGATGGACGCTTGAACTCACGCGCGCCAAGCCGAAATCCGTGATCCAAAGTCGTTGAGCCGAATCGACCATAAGATTCCCCGGTTTAATGTCTCGATGAATCACGCCGCACTGGTGTGCATAATCGAGCGCCTCCGCCGCCTGGAGCATAAAACCCGCAATGGAGTGGTAGAAACTCCGTCGATTTTCCTCATAAAGCCGACTCACTTGTGTCCCGACAACGGACTCTTCGTTTTCGCCACGCCGCAAAACGGGGCGTCTGGGGCGAAGGAGCGCCGAGGCTCGATTGGGGGCGGACTCTTCCTCCTCATCCTGCGCGTCGTCCACTCCATGTTCCTCCCGCAGCAGAGAAATAACTTCGCCAAGGTGTTGCCCATGGATGAGTTTCATGGCGTAATAATGGATTCCGCGCTCGCTCCCCACGGCATAAATCGGTACGATGGAGGGGTGTTCCAATTGCGCTGCCGCTGCGGCTTCGTTATGAAATCGTTGGAGCTGTCGCTCGTCGAAAGTCGACGCGAAGGGGAGAACCTTTAGCGCCACCAAACGCGCCAACGATCTTTGACGCGCTTCATAAACGACCCCCATGCCGCCGCGCCCAAGCTCTCGAATGATTTGAAAGTCGCCAATGGGTTCGTTCTCTTCGCGAGGCGTCGAACTTCGCGAGAAGGCAGAGGAATCCGCGTCGTGGCTTTTATTTTCGGCGGAATCCTTCCTGTTTGAGTGCGCAGGAGAAAAACCTGCTGAGGAGCCACTTCGCGCGAGCTTTGGGTCGTCTGCTCCCAATTCGAGTACGTTGTTTTCCTCGCCCTCGCTCCTCGGTTCCCTCAACGAATTCCAAAAAACTGTTGAGGTTCGCGACGGCGTGGAGGGGTACTCTTCACCAAGATATTCTTCATCTGTTGAATTTTCCCCATTCTCGCCCTCGTCCAGAGTCTCGGACGGTGGGAGGAATGCCGCGTTGAATAGTCGGAAGCCTTCCAAGCATTGCCAAATTTCCTCGGCAAGATCGGGATACAACTCATCCAGCTCGGCTTTCGAGGGATTGGAGCCGGTGGAAATCAGTTTTTCCACGATCTCAAACACTTCATTTTCGCGCGGGATGAACGTCGTCTTCATTCCTTCACCAAATCTTTCAATCGAGCCAAGGCCCGAACCCAAATTTTCTGCACGCTGTCGATGGAGCGCCCCATTCGCTCCGCAATTTGCGTAAAGGGAAGCTCCTCGATTTGCCTCAGGTGTAGCACCATTTGATAATGTTCTGGCAGTTTTTCAAGCGCGGCACGCAGTTGCGCTTCCGCCTCTTTTCGAGACAGTGCCAAACTCGGAGTGCTTGCGGAACTCACAAGCTCCTCCCAAAAAATGGAGGACTGATCGACTTTTGCACGAATATTCTGCTCGCGTCGTATATCGCGCTGCTTCGCACCAAGATAGCGTCGGAAGGTTGCAGCAAGCCGCGCGGCGAGTATTTGTCGAAGCCATGCGAGAAAAGACACTGCCGTCTCGCCTCGAAATGAAGGAAACGATTGATACGCATCCAAAAAAGTCTCCTGAACGACGTCCGAGGCGTCCAGCTTGCCACCGAGGTGCGGCGCAATCTGAAGGCGCGCGAGAAACAAAAGATAGTTCCTATGCGCCTCGAGAAGCTCCCCCAATGCGTCTCGATCTCCCTCTCGTGCGCGACGGAGATACTTTTCCAATGTCTTTTGATCGTCGATATTCATGACGAGGTGTCCTCTCTTGTGTTTGCCCATTTCAACACGAAGAGCGGAAACGCTCTACTGAACGTTTCCGCGCACACGGAGTTCGCTAGAATCTACGATTCTCGACGAATTCTTTCACAAAAGTGCGTTTTTACTCTTCGGTGGGAGGTGCGGTCGCTTCGGCTTCCGTGGCGGCTTCAGGAGCTACTTCAGCGTCGGGTCCAGGGGCGGGTCCCCTCGGACCACGAGGTCCATGGTGTCTATGATGTCCATGGTGCGGTCGGCGCGGCGGTCGGGCTTCACCCATCTCGCGATCCGGGCAAGGGCAATCTTTGCACTCACAATCTCCCGGCGGAGGACCCATCGGACGCCTGCCATCTTTCTTGAATTCTCCCGGCGGAGGTCCCATCGGTCGCTTTTTGTCGCACTTTTTGCCTTTGCACGGGCAACCTTCGAATCCCGGCGGTGGCGGCGGCAACTCTCCATCAAACTCTGGACCAGGTCCTGGAGGTGGCGGTGGCGGCAACTCTCCATCAAACTCCGGACCAGGTCCTGGAGGTGGCGGTGGCAGTTGGTCTCCTGCCTCAGGTGCGGCGTCCGCTGGCTGAGGTGGTGCTTGTTCATCCTGGGCAAGCGCAACGCTCGTGACAAGCAGCGCGACTGCCAAAAAACCAAATACACGGGTGACTTTCATCTCATTCTCCGTTTGGTAAAAACTTATTAAACTCGACCGACGCTTTCTCGGCTTCTGAAGTCTTAAGTTGCTTGGGGAGAAGAAAAACGCCGTGTATTTTCTCATTTTTTTGCTGCTTCGATTTCACTCCGTCGAGAACGGCGTAGCGGGAAATCCTTCGGCGTTGTAGAGGTTGCACCCTGCGGGATTCTGCTGCCAGGCGTATCGAACGTACTTCGGCACCGGCACCTCCTCGCAGCTCAGCTCGACGGTATTCTTGTCCACAATTTTCGCGGTGGGGCGGAAGTATTTTTTGTCTGCGCCCGCTATCGCAAATCCATAAAGCGGCGCATCCGAAACGGAGAATTTCCTCGGCTCCTGTTTCCCAACCACCAAACCTTTCCCCACGTGGTCGAACGCCACGATCGCTTTGGCACCCTCGAATTTCACACTTTGAAAAATCGGGGACGCAAACGGAACATCGAAACCATAATCATTCGCGAGCGCCCACGCGGCAAGTCGGCGCCCGACGTCGTATTTGTTGCGGGGGTGGACGTCTTTCTCCTCGCCAATATCAATCGTGATGGCTTGCCCCGTTTTCGCGACCTCCAAACACTTTGTTTGAGCATCTCGAAACGCAGCCCAACCTCGGCGCTCATTCGGATCGGCATCCGGCGCGAGATAATTCGCCAGCTGAACCCAATAAAACGGGATATCGCCCCAGATTTTACGCCAGGAGGCAATCATCGCCTTTTGTTTTTCGTAGTACGTCAGACCCTCGCCCGCATTGGAGCAGCCTTGGTACCAAATCGCGCCGCGCACGGCATAATTCCGCCAGGGAGCCAATTTTGCGTTGAACATTCCTCCCACAATTGTGTGTCCCTCCCGCCGGGTACTCATCGACTTCGCAATCTCTTCGCGAGAAATTCCTTTTTCCTCCAACTCCTTCCAACAATCGTCTGGCATCCACGATTCGATCCTCGCCCCGCCCCAGTTGCAATCAATGAGTCCAATGGGGACGTTGAGTTTCTCGTGGAGAGCGAGCGCGAAGTGGAAGCCGACCGCCGTGCAGCGATTTTGAATTCCATTTTCGCACGCGAACCAACCGTTCCCGCTCAATTCTTCCTGCTCCGTCTCGGTGGCAACGTAACCATCACGATTGAAGCGAATGAAACTATAGTTTCCCTGTCGCTCTTCCTCCGTGCCAGCTTGCGCGCCGAGCGTCCACGCCATGTTCGACTGTCCAGAGCAGATCCAGACTTCGCCCACGACGACATCGGAGAGCGTGATCGAATTTTTCCCACTCACGACGAGGTCGGAACCCTCGCATTTTGCCGCCATGGGTGCGAGCGTGACGCACCATCTGCCGTTTTTGTCGGCAATCGTTTCTGCGGTCTGATTGTTGAACGCGACGACGACTTTTTCGCCAGAATCCGCCCAGCCCCAAACTTTGACGGGGACATCCCGCTGCAAAACGGCGTGACTCGTCAGCGTTTTCGGCAGACGCACGTCGCCAAGGAGGGGCGAAATGGAAAGCAGCCAGACCAAGAGGAAGGTTGAAAATTTGATTTTTCGCATAGTTCTGTTCCCTATTTGAGGAGTATGGCAAGAAAGCTCCAATAAAAAACCCGCTTGCGATTTCTTGCAAACGGGTCGGACAGGGGAACAGGGACTCGAACCCCGACTAAATGAACCAGAATCATTCGTGCTGCCATTACACAATTCCCCTCAATGTCGCCCAAAATATTACCACAATTAGGACTTTCGTCAAGGGGGGGGAGGAGAACTTTTTATACTCGTTCTCCTTTAAAATTCCCGTTCTGCGCAACGCTTTGCGAGCCGTGGTGCGTAGCTCCGACTGCGGACGGAACCGGAAATTTCAACGCGAAGTATTATATTATTCACGAGTGAGATTGGATTGTGTCGTTTGTATCGTTTGTATGAGGTGGTTTCAAGAAAAAAATAGATTTTTCGGCTTTTTTGGGAAAAGCGGCGTTTTTTTGCTTGACATTGTGAAGTTCTACGGTATAATGTCAACCGTGGGGGGGTTGTCTGCCAGCCATGTTATGCCGTGTGTCATTTTCTGTGGCACGGCGGGAAGTATACTCATTGTCGTTTAAAATTCCCGTTTTGCGAGCCGTGGTGCGCAAGCTCCAACGACGGACGGAACGGGAAGTTTAAACGCGAAGTATTATAAAATTTAAACTGCGACAATAAAGTGCCTTGAGCACGATAGGAGATTGACCATGTGGAAACTTTTAAAATGGAGACTCCTCTTGGGCGTGTGCCTGATGCTCGGAGTTTCGACGGCGGCTAACGCTCAGTACTACTGGCAGGGCGGTAACGGCAATTGGAATGCCAGCAATTGGAGCAACGACGGCGGCACAACAATTGGGACCATTCCTAACGGCGCTGGTATTACCGCTTATATCCAAAGCGGCGGAACTGTGTCTGCGTCGAATGCCACCTTAGGGTATTTCAACGTTGGAGCGATCGTCGTCGGCGATGGTCTTGACGCGTCTACGACTACGTCCACCTTAAAAGGTTTTCCTGCGAATGGTCAAACCCCCACTGGGCAAACGATCACGCTCTTGAAAAATGGGGTGTTTACCTGCAACGGTGATAATAACGTTGGAATTGATGCCAGTTTCATCGTTAATGGAGGGACTCTCACCTATACGGAACGTCATCTCAATCTGCGAAATTCAGCTTCGGAACTCAACACTGGCACAATCAATACCCAAAATTTCACCGTTGGAGCTGGGTCCGGCGGGACTGCGAGTTATAAGCAAACAGGCGGAACAATGAAGACTACCGCCGCGTTCACGCTTGCTGGTGGTGCCACCAACCAAGTGACTCTTAGTGGCGGAACCTTCAATGTCTCGACGTTTACGAAAAGCACGGCTGATTCCATACTTACTTTCTCCGGCGGCACGATGCAGACCAACTCCATCACGCTTGCAGATGGCGATACGCTGAATCAGACTGGCGGAACGTTGGTGACCGGGTATAACGGTTCGGGAAATTTGGCGATTACTGGCAACTATACCCTCAATGCGGGCGCGACTTTGCAACTTACGGGACTGCTAAACGTTACTGGCACGGCAACGCTCAACGGCACGGTTGACGCCTCGGCTTTTAACGGAATTCCTCAAGCTGCTGGGGCAGTCTTAAATTTAGTGACCGCAGGCACCCTCGCTGGAACCTCCACCGTTTCCGGCTTGGAACCTACTCTTTGGACCACAAAAACAGAGAATAACTCTATCGTAGCAACCTACACAGGAGCCGACCAGGTTAGTCTTTATTGGAAAAACAATACTACCACGAATCCCTATACCAGCGCGCAGAACTGGCAGCTTACCGATGGCACCTCTCATGACGTGGATTTGAGAAATGATCCATACGCCAGTCTGCGCAATTTGCATGTGTATGACACCACGGGATTGTCTGGCAACGGATTGAATCTGGGGAATGGCACGAGCAATCAGTACATCCTTGGTGGAACTCTCACAATCGGCAATGGAGATCCAAACTCCACCACGACGGCTTCGGTTTACCGTCCGGGTCAATTTGATCTTATCGGCACGCTGAACGTCAACACGAACGGAACCTTTCAGACAACATCAAACGGAGCAATGAACATCGGAGTTGCCAATGGCGCTGGGGTCGCTGTGGTCGACGGCGGAACTATAACCTCGACCGGGGCAGTGACCGTCGGCTCGAACGCCACGACCGGCGCGGCTTCCTCGCTGACGATTAAAAGCGGTTCGTTTACCTCGTCGGGTGCGTTTAACGCAAATAACGGTTCGACGGTGAATCTTGAAGGCGGTTCGCTTTCCGCCACAGGAAATCTCTCGGTGAACAACGGTACGTTGACTGCAGATGGCGGCACGCTGACTACCAGTGCCCGTCTGCAGGCGTATGGCAACGGCGTGATTAATATCAAAGGTGATGCCGTCGTCAACGCAAATGGCGCTTTTTATACGGGAACCGAGTCCTTAGGAACCGTAAATCAGAGTGGTGGCACCGTCACGGTTGCGGGGCAATTCGCTATCGGCTGGGGGACTGGAAAAGGCGTTTATAATCTTTCCGGCGGCACGCTGACCACCACAGGTGAGGCGAGCGTTTGGGATCAACCTGTCAGCTCCGAGTTTAACATGACCGGAGGAACGGCGAACTTTAACGGCAGTTATGCGTATGCACCCTATACAGGAAGTGCAAATGGAACAACATACGACAACACATCTTTCGTGGTCGGCGCACGCGCGAATACCGGGACCCAAAACAGAACCGCAAATTCAGTGCCCGCATTCAATTTGTACGCAGGTACGGTGACTACGGTCGGGAGCATGTTTGTCGACAGAGATGGCACCTTGAACATCTCCAAAAATAGCGCCGGTGAATTGGGGACTGGCACGATGAACATTGGCGGGGCGTTGTACGTGAGAAGTAACAGCACCGTCAATCTTTCCAGCGGCGCGTTGGATGTTACTGGCAATACGATCATCGGTTTTGGAGCCGCAGGCACTTTTGAAATGACCGGCGGCACCGCAGACCTTAACACCTTGCGCATTGGGGATTGGACCAACGGCGCTGATGCGGTGCTTACTGTTTCCGGTGGCACTATGAATATTGTCAAATTACAGACTTCCCTCCAAGCTCCTTCGACGGTGACGATTTCCCAAGCTGATGCTGCTACCCCGACGATTGTCAACGCCGGGGAGATTCAGTTGGGAGTTGAAGGCACGGGAGCCACCACCTTCACCCTTGCGGACGGAACCTTGAACGTCGGGTCTGGCGGCTTCACTCAAGGCACGAGTACCGGCAGCTGCACGCTGAACCTCGACGGCGGAACGCTCGGTACATTTAACGCGGAGAGTTGGTCTTCCGCCCTGAACGCAACGGTCGGGGATGGCAAAACGGTCACCTTTGCCCCGTCGACGGGTGCCACCATTACTTGGAGCGGCAATCTCTCTGGCAGTGGCTCTGTGGCTATCAGCGGTGCGGGAACTGTGATGCTGGACGATATGGACTTGGGCGCCAACAGTTTGAACGTTGCCGGGACGCTGAGCACCCTCGGAAAGGTGACGACAACTGGCGCTTTGGAACTCGCGAGTACTGGCACGTGGGTCGTTGATTTGGATCAATGGTCTGCCGGGGACGTTTACGAAAATATGCTCGAAGTCAATTCGATCTCGTTCAACGACGGATCGTCCATTAAATTCACGTCAGACGACTTGGACGCGCTTCCTGATATTACGTTCTACTTCCTCGAGGACGAGAGCATGAACGTTGATACTTTGAAGAGCATTTTGGACTTCAGCGAGGTCGGTGGCGAAGAGCTTTGGAATTATAGTGCCATCGCAGGAGCTGATGGTATGATCCACAGCCTGAGCATGGTTTCCGCCGCAGTGCCAGAGCCGTCCACATGGGCGTTGATGCTCCTTGGTCTGCTGGGAATGGGTTACTATCGCCTGCGACGGACGGCGAAAGCGTAACAATTGACTGATTCGCGACGTTATAATACTTCGCCTTAAAATTTCCGGTGCCGTCCGCCGTCGGAGCTACGCACCACGGCTCGCAAAACGTCGCGTAAAACGGGAATTTTAAAGGAGAACGAGCATATTCCGAGGAGACCCAATTCGGTCTCCTCTTTTTATAGCTCAAGATAACGCCTTACGCAAGACGAACGTTCGGGGCGATATCGTCTGGAAGCGAAATCTGCGGGTAGCGTATACGCCCCTCAATGAGAATATCCGAGTCGGGATTAGCGTCTTCGACCCGGCGCGCACGGAAGTCGACGACCTCAGCGGCGTCCTGCATCTGTTTGATTCCCAACCCGCACAAGGGGGAAATAGCACCCGCCCCACCGACGAGTTTGGGAGCGACGAACACTTTGAGCGCGTCGATCTGCCCCAAATCGAACAGCTGACCAAGAAGTCCGCCTCCTCCTTCGACAAGGACATTCGTCATGCGCTTCTCGCCGAGGAAATCGAGGAACTCGAGAAGCTGCTCCTCATGCCGATCGCTCTTGGCGGTGAAAATTTGACACCCCAACTTCTCCAGGTGGCGTCGTTTTTCTTCCGGGGCGTGGGGACCCGCGAGGATGAGAACGGGCGTTTGTCGCGCCGTCTGAACGAGTGCCGATTCAAGCGGGATATCGAGTTGGGAGTCCGCCACGAGCCGAACGGGCTGGCGCGGCACGACGCAGTCCATCGGAAGTCGAACCGTGAGCTGGGGGTTGTCCGCTAGAACCGTCCCCACACCAACGAGGATGCCATCCGAGATGGAGCGGAGTTCGTGAGCGATTTTTCGAGACGCCTCGGAGGATATCCAGCGACTGGAGCCAGTTCGCGACGCGATTTTGCCATCGAGCGTCATTGCCCACTTTGCCGTGAGGTACGGACGGCGTGAGGCGAGGAGCTTCAAATACGGAAGATTGAGCGCTTCTGCCCTGTCGCGACAGAGACCAACGACGACTTCGACCCCCGCGAGGCGGAGCTTTTGGATTCCCCCACCCTCGACTTTTGGGAAGGGGTCCTGCATCGCGACGACGACTTTCTTGACGCCAGCCGCGAGGAGTGCGTCGGCGCAAGGTGGCGTCTTTCCGAAGTGGCAACACGGCTCAAGCGTAACATAGACGACACCACCACGCGCGCGCTCGCCAGCCTGCCGAAGTGCATTGACTTCCGCGTGCGGTCCGCCGAAGCGTTCGTGAAACCCCTCACCTACAATCTCGCCGTCGCGCAGAATCACGCAGCCAACCATCGGATTGGGTTCCACACACCCTCTGCCACGCTCGGCAAGATCAAGCGCCCGGCGCATGTAGTAGGTCGCTTTGTCGTCAAACATCGTCGTCTTTTTGCCCTCCCCGTTCGGCAGCCTTCCGCGTCCCGCTTTTTCGATGCGTGTTGTTGCGGATTCGATTGGTCTTATTGTCGCCGTCGTTCAAGTCCTTTTTTCGGTTCCTTGTCTTATTCATTTTACGACGCCAGGCATCATACTCCGCCTCGCTTCCGCCTCTTGTGCGAGAATTTTGGCGACTGGAGCCACGCCGCGCAGGAGAAGAAACCTCCATTTCCTCCACCGCTTTCATTTCGTTAAAGTCGAAATCCTCCTCGAACACATATTCGACTTCCCCCTCAGGGAGCTTCGACTTGCGACGCTTTCCATCGTATTTATTGCGCGACTTCGAAGTTTCAAGCGCCGAGAGGAGGCACAAGTCGTTTTTCCCCAACTTCTCCTTCGGACATATCTGGAGAACCACACTCTGCGGGATCGGCTCCCCATTTTCGTCCGTCGCCGTTTCCTCACCAGGAATACTGTACTCCTTGAGCTTCCGCAGCGCCAGCCCTTTGAAAAGACCATAGTGCCTCGCCTCGCCTCGCTCATTTATCCATTTTGGCCCCTTGACGAGGAGCATTCGATCGAAGTTGGACCACCCATCGCGAAACCACTCCAAGAGCTTCCGCATCGACGCGACAGCCCGAAACGTGAGCGTATGGAATTGCCAATTCCCGAGGATATCTTGCCCGAGCGCCGCATAAACCGGGATCGGCAAGCCGAGTTCGTGAATAATTTCCGAGAGGACTTTCGCCTTTTTATTCACGCACTCCACGAGCGACACGGAGACGTCGGGGCGCAAAATTCCCAGCAAAATACCTGGGACGCCCGACCCGGAACCGACGTCGAGCACCCTCTCGCCCGGCGCAAGGAATTCCGCCAGCGCAAGCGTGTCTAGAATATCCCGCGCGACGAATTTGTCCCACGTTGTGTGTCGCGTCAAATTGATTTTCGAGTTCCAATCCCACAGCAACTTGCAAAAATGCTCAAGCTCCGCGACCTGCGCCTCGGGTATCTGCATTTGATATCGATCAAGCGCCTCCGCAAGCGACGCCGACGCGGGTGGGGTCGTGTTCGGATCATCTGGTGTGTTCTGCTCTTCGTTCATGCGTTTTCTTCCTATTCTCTTTTGGAAAAGTTGTCGTCGTGGCTCTCTTTGAAGTTGTTGCGTGGGCTTGAGACCTAAAATCGCGACGTTTCGAAGAGACTCCCTACTCTTATTGTAGCGCGAGATGAAAAAGATGACACCCCCCCCGACCTTTTTTTTGAGGAAAAAGCCACCTTTCCGCGCCAGTTGGCAGAGGAAGAACGGATTCCCCCTCTCAACAGATCGGATCGTGACAACCTCGAGCACTTCGCCACGCGCGCTATTTTCGCTTCGCGCTCCTGACTCGCGTTCCTACTCTTTCTCCGCGACGGCGGTTTCTTGGAGGTAGGTCTTCTCTCGATATCGTGCGGCAACGAAAAAGAAGAGCGTCGAACTTGCTACGAGTAGGAGGAAGAAAAACCAATAATACCCCGTCCCAGAGAGGAATCCTTTGTACGAATTGCATAAAGCGTTCACTCCCGCGCAGAGAAAATTCGCGATCATCGTCATGAGAAGATAGGCACTCATCACGATTGCCTTCATCGTGCGGGGCGCTTGCGTGTAGGCGAACTCCAATGACGTGATAGAAACCATCACCTCTGCCGCCGTCAAAAAGAAATACGCGAGAAATTGCCAACCAAGGTTCAGACGAATCTCGGAAAGGATGCAGTACTCAAAAACGAGCGGAAAAACCGCCGCGATGCAGCCCGTCACGAAACCTATCGCCATCTTTCTCACAATCGTCAGGTTGCCGCGACGATTCATGAGAGGATAAATGACATACGAGAAAATCGGAACGAGAACCAATATCAAAAACGGGTTGAACGCGTTCATTTGCGAGGGAAGAACCTCAATATTTCTGAGCCAGTCGGGGAGGAACGCCCACGTCTCGAAAAGTTTTCCATTCATTTCCTTCGCTTGCCCAACCCAACGATAAGCGCATTGCTCATAAACGGCCCAAAATGGGATAAGGAAGAGAAAAACGCTAAACACCTTCCCCAACGTTGCGCGAACCTCTGGCGATTTCAACTCGTGAAAGAAACTTTTCTTCGAGGGTGGGACAATGACGTACTTCTTTCGCCCCAGCCACAAAATCAAAGTTGCTATGCCCATGAGAATCCCAGGAATCGCAAAAGCAACCTCGTGCCCATAATGATGAAACAAAACCGGAGTGATGATTGCGGACACGAACGCCCCGACGTTAATCGAAAGATAGAACCAGCCAAAAACCCGCTCGAGAAGCGTTTGATTTCCTTCGTGAAACTGGTCGCCAACGATGGACGTGACGCACGATTTAATTCCACCGGAGCCAATCGCAATGAGCGAAAGCCCTATCGCGAGCGCAAGACGCAAGTTGCCCCCGAAGACGGAGCCGGGGAGCGCCAAAACGGCGTGACCCATGCAATAGACGAGCGAGAGCCAAAAAATCACGCGATACTTCCCCAGAAACATATCCGCAAGTATCGCGCCAGCAATCGGGAAGAGGCAAATACTTCCCGCGAACAAATGCCCCCAACCAGCCGCCTCAGGATCCGACATAAGAAGCACATTCGTCATGTAGACCATGAGAACGGCTTTCATTCCGTAGAACGAAAAACGCTCCGCCGCCTCGTTCCCAATAATATACGGTACGGCAGCGGGCAATCGCGGTTGGGTTGATTGGGTTGATTGGACGGGTCGGGTTGGTTGCTCTTGTTGCATTATTTCTTTTGGAGTCATAATGTCCTGTGTATCTAAACTCGTATTCAAATTCCATTCGGCAGAGTGAGCGTCACCATTCGGCAGGAGCGGTCGCGCGTTTCACGACTGCACGCATCAAATCCAAGGGGGCGGGGTGCCCTGAAAACATCTCGAATTGCAGCGCCGCCTGACGCGCAAACATCGAGAGACCACTCACCACCGCGCAGCCACGAGACGCCGCGTCTTTGAGAAAACGCGTTTGCTCTGGATTATAAACGGCATCAAACACAATCATTGAGGCGCGCATGAAACTCGGATCGAAAGGCGACTCGGCAATCTGTGGTGACATACCGATCGGCGTGCAATTCACCAAGATGTGTGCATCGGTATAAAAACGCTTCTCCCACGGAATGGACTCGGCAACGCAGCCCGACTCGGAGAGTTTTTTGGCAAGAGACTCCGCGCGAGGAAGGTCAATGTCGGAGATAACGAGGGTCGCGCCTCTTCGAGCCAAACCGCAAGCGATGGCTTTTCCCACGCCGCCTGCGCCCATGATGAGCGCCATGCGCCCTTCAAGCGGACGCGCTTTCGCCCCGCCGTCCTCCGTGTCGTTCGGCTCCGCCCAATCCACATGCTGCGGAATGTCGGCAGAACAAACCTCGGCGAAACTATCCATCGCCGCTTGATAGTCCGTGTTCGCGCCAAAAAGGGTCGTTTTCCCCTCGTCGTTCGTTCTCCACAGGATTGTATTGCACGCCCCCACCGCACGCACGCCAGCGTCCGTCGCGTCCAACTTCGGCAGAACGGCTTCCTTGTGAGGAATCGTCACACTTAAGCCTTTGAGATTCAACGCCGCCGGTGCCTGTTCCAAAAAGGAGCTCAATTCCTCTGGACTCACGCGAAATGGGAGATAGACTTTGTCGTCCAAATCCAAATGCGCGAACGCGGAATTGTGGATAAGCGGGCTGAGAGAATGCCCCACGGGGTCCGCAACGACGCCAAAAACCTCGGTTTGGGGAGTGATTTTGTCGACACGATAGAGTTTTTGCATGTCGGAGAAAACAACCTGCCCCGGCGCGACGGGAGATTTCGCATTCACGCACGAATATGTGAAAGGAGAGCCTGCTCCAACGCACAAAACTCGCGACGGAATCCCGATCTCACCCATGCAGAAAGCGACGATCGGAAGCGTATCTTTCTTGCGCCGAATCAAATCGAGTATCCGAAAATTGTCCTCTTGCGAGTTCGCCATGGTGCAAATCTTCACCACGTCGGCATTTTGCGCCGCCAGTCGCTCGAAAATCGCATCCAAATCGCTCGGCGTCTCTTGGAAATTATGATAACTCACAATCCTTTTCGTGGAACCATACCTCGGCACGTCGGCAGCCACGCCGTCCTCGAGATCGACATAATCGACGCCTTCCACAATCGCACCGCGCAGCATGGTGACGCGATTCTGCTCGGAACCCTCAAAAAGCCCCCCGTCCGCTTTTCGTCGATACGTTGCGATGATCGGCGTCGGACGATTCTCCATCAAACGACGAAGATTGACTCGAGTAATCAAATGATCCAGCCGAATTTCAACGAGTGGAATTCCTTTCTCGGCAAGAAACCTATGTTCCGCAAGGACTTGTCGATGTCTTTGACTCGCAATCGTGACGCAAATCATGGGAAGCTCCTGTGGCGTGAGTGAGTGGGAAAAAGAAATAGGAGACACAAAAGGCGGCGCGAAATGAATCACGCCGCCTGAGGGTGTTTTTTTACTCGCCGTGGAGTCTGAGATCAAGCTCTGCGAGTTTTTCGCGAACCTCCGTGAGACTCGTTACGCCGAAGTTTTTGCAGGCGAGAAGCTCGTCTGCCGTTTTTCGAATGAGGTCGCCAAGCGTCACAATGCCATGCCGACTCATACACTTACGCGCTCGAACCGAAAAACCCATCGACGAAATGGGGCGCTGGAGCGTCTCTTGATCGATCGAAGTGTCCACCTCCAGCACCTCGACGGGGGCAGCCTTCTGACTCGTCTGACCAAGCTGCAGGTTGCGCGAACTAAGCATGTTTTTGATTTCGACCAAACTTGTTTCGCCAAAGTTCTTGTTCGAAAGAAGCTCCGCCTCCGTGTAGCTGCACAAATCGCCCAACGTTTGAATTCCAATACTTTGCAAGCAATTCCGGGCACGCGCCGACAGCTCGAAATCCGCAACCGACGTTTTGAGAATCTGGCTCAATGGGTTGTGTGGCGTGATGTCTTCGCACGTGAGGCTTGACGCCTGGGCGTCCTTCAAATACAAGCGTGCGTACTCATTCTCCGGGTACGTGTTCAAGACGCGCTCGTAACACTGAACCGCAAGGTCGTTTTCTCCGCGATCTTCATACATCAGCCCAAGATTAATGAGCGCTCCAACATAGGAGGGGAATTGGGCAGCCGCACGTTTGTACAACTCCAACGCCTCATCATCGTTGCCACGGCGATCGTTCTCCTTCGCCAATCCGAAAAGCGCGCCAGCATGAAGCGGATTCGCCTCCACGGCACGCGAAAACCAATTGCCGACCTCGTTATTAGGGCAGCCGCAAGCAAGCGCCGTGACGCCGCGTTGGTACAAATACTCGGCAGAATGCTGCACCGCGCCGCTCAAATCATCGAGCATACGCATCGCTTCTTGAACCTTGCCATTTGTACGTTTGATTTCGACAATGCCTAAAGTGCAAAGATCGGAGGAGTAGCCCGCCTGCTTTGCGCAGATGTATTCTTGCTCCGCCTCGTCGTACTTTTTGAGTGCGATATAGGCTTTTGCCATATAGAAATGCGCAAGCGCCCCGCCGTCGCCACGTCGGAGAACGTCCAAACTGCGACGATATTTTCCCAAAAGATAGAGGCAAACGCCCAGACGCACCATACCTGCGGGACTTTGCTCTTCTTCGCGAGCCTCCAAAGCAACGACTGCTTCCTGAAAAACCCGGAAGTTTGCATACTTGAGCGAAATACTTCGGTTTATTCGCTCAATTTCCTGCGGACCGAATGTGCAATTCATCTGAACGAGTTGCTTCAGGTCGTACTCCTGCCCAAGTGCCATATGCTAAACCTCCTAATACTCATCGTACTTTGTAATACTTCGCGTTGGGTGTCTACAAACCGAAAGAGGGGATTGTCCTGGAAGAACATCCCCTAAAACCTGTGTGCCAAAAAAGAGCCACTGAGGGGAATCGAACCCTTAACCCCAGCTTTACGAAAGCTGTGCTCTGCCAATTGAGCTACAGTGGCGTCAAATGTGCGGTAAGTATACCACATCTCGAAATTCCGTCAAGGGGGGGTAAAAATGGGAATAGCTTGGTCTTTTATACGACCTGAATATTTTACGTGCAACGTTACCTGTATTCCATTGTAATGGAATCTGCCCATGTATAATTATGAAAAAAGTGGAACCGTTGCTCTGCATAATCCCGTTTGCTGTAGCAATGGTCGCTATGATTGAATCTCGTAGACGTTCATCACCTCGTCGCCGAAGTGGTTGATGACTTTCACGGCAATACGACCTGTTTGGGGTTTTGCGAAGAGGCGAGATTCCGTTGTGTTCAGTTTCACCCAGACCTCTTTGTCAATTTCCGCTTTCAACGTTTTCTCCAGTTTATCGTAGGGATTGTTCATCGTACCGGGAAAGTATGCCTGACGCACAAAGAAGCTTTTATCGTTATAGTCCGTGTCAATAAACCAGCAGGCGATTCCATCTGGACTGTCCGATCGAATTGTACCGGTGCTTGGCTCATAAACATCCACACCGTGGAGCTTTACCTGAATCTGCCCGTCTGACAACGAACGAATCTCGATGTCCGGCTCACCAAAAATCACAAACAGGTTTCCTTTCCCCGTTTTTTTCAAATCCCCGGCCATGTGCAAATCCGCGTTGATTCTGGCTCGCAGTACGGGAATACGCCCCAACTTATCGACCGTGCTTGCCTGTGCGTCGTAGTTGAACGCGAGGGAGATCAGCACATCGTATCCCAATGCTCCCGCTTCTTTCGCCGCACGAACCAGATCGGAATAAGTCACCGTGCCAAATTCCGATCCGATCAGGATGCCTGCTTTCTTCGTTTGTTCGCCAACCATGTACGTTCCTTCGGCAAAGAGATCGTTCGCCAGCGTCGGGTGCAGATCGATAAAGTCGATTCGGTCTTTCTTGTCGCACTGCTGAATTCCGGCGGTCTTCACCTGATCGAGAATCATCTGCTCGAAACCCGCTGCGGGAACCTTTTGGGCGACCTTTTCCATCGGATCAACGGGATTACCGGTGGCATCGACCTCCAGCATTCGGAATGGGGAGAGGCTTTCCACCGTAAATGGTCCGGAAACACGCACCCGTTTTTTATCTTCGTACGGCTTGTCGTACAGATTTTCAAACTCCGCCCGTGCCGCGATGGAGTCGTCGATTTCTTTTTGACGCTGAAGGCGAAGTTTCCAGTATTTTCGGAGTAATTCTTTTGCTTTTTCGGTCATGGTTCGTCTATTCTTGTTTTGTCTTGTAACCTTGATTAGGGTGACTGGGCTGATCCGGATATCGAAGTATCAAATCACCAGATTTCACCATTTGGGCAAGGTGTGGACGGGTATCTCCGACAGTTCTTCCAATGTATTGAGCAATTTGAGAAGCTGGCAAAAAACGATTTGTGCACATTTTTTAATTGTGGCGTTTTTTCTTTTCTTGCTCGCCCACGGCGCTGTTTTGATTTCGCCGCCTATTTTCATTAGTTCAACAATTTCTGATTCCGACAATTGAGGTAAGCTTGCCTCGTTGTTAGGTAAGCTCGACTCACTTTGGGGTAAGCTTGCCTCGTCATATAATTTCTTTGCAAGTTCCTCTGTCAACTGGTATGAAGCCCACCGACCATAGTTTTGCATAACCAGTAAGTGTTCAGAAACCAATTTCTGTAACTTTTTGGTAATATCGGAAGAATGGGTGGTCGAAATTTCCTGGATTCTGGGATTGGAGGTTTTTCCTTCGGAATAGGCGATGGCAAGAATCTCCACATCTTCTCTGGAGAGTGACTCTGCCTGAGTACCAAGCGCAGAGTGGAGTTTTTCCAGAAAATGGTCCGGCAACAGGCTTATAGTCTGCAAACGAAGAAATACACGATCGGGTTTTTGCCTTTCTTCCAGCTGGGGAAAACTCCACTTTTGCGTATCCCAACCTTTTCGGATTTTATCGAATCCTGAACCCGCTTTATCGCCCGCCCCCATCATTTGGAACATTCGCTGGAGGGAAGGGTTGCGGCACTCGCTGACAGATCCTTGATACAATTGCTCCCGCGAGACCAGCAGGGTACCGGGGTTGGACATTTCAAAACGATCTGCAAAGCGTTCAATTACAATTCCCCCTTCACCCCTGTAGTCGGCGTGGATCAGGGCGTTCACCAAAGCTTCCTGAAGGGGTTCATGAACAGGGGAAATACCCGATCGAACGGGGTCTGGAAAAAGGTCTGTCGGGGGCATATAAGCAAAAGGCAGCTTTAACCCAGCGATCAATTTAGGGTAAACTTTCTGGAAAAATTGGAACAGGTTGAGAGTCCATGTTCCATCCAGGGACAACAGCCTGTCGTGCCATCGATCGGAGATATTGTCACTGGCACGCTCACGAAAATCGAGTTGAAAAGGAATGGTTTTAGACAATTCTTGGATGGCATCCTCCGTACCGAACATCAAAATACCAGCAATGGTTGGTCCTTGTTGATCTGTTTTACGGTTACAAGTCCAGCCTCCTGATTGCTGTAAAAAGGAAACGGTATTTTCGCTCAGCCACGCATGTGTTGGATTCCGTGCCGAAAAACGATTTCGGTACTGTTGCAGGGAGAGGGTATCAATATCTTCTTCGGTAAAAGTATCCAGTAACTGCGAATCGAAACGCGGGGAAGATGGTTGATCGGACAGCATTCTCGCAACTTCGTTGGGGGCACATTTATAATCTCCTTCATGGAATCGCCGAAAAGTTCCTGCCATGGGGTTTTGCCCGATAAATACCGGTCGATCTTTACGCTTTGCACGAGGAACACGAATCACAAACAGTGGTTTACCGTTGATCGTAGCGACCGACGTATCGTCTGTTTCTGACAACAGGTTGACACTGACGATACTACGATTTTGAACTTTGTCCCAAAATTCCTTTTTGATTTGGTCAACATTTTTAACGCCTTGGATTTCAAATTGACCACAGTGTTCCTTGATTCCCAACACAATCGTACCACCGTCGGTATTGGCCATGGCGCTGTAGGTTTCCCATAAACTGTGGGGAAATCCTCCCTTTGCGGGTTTGAATTCCCAATCCCTGTTTTCGCCCAGTTCCAGTTGTTGATTGATTTGTAGTATGTCCATATTTTATTCGACCTCCTCGGGGCGAGGCATTTCCCAATGTTCATAATTCGTGTCCAGTTCCGCGTTGATTTTCTGGCGCAACCGTTCCAGCTCCGGCTCGTATTTCTCCCAAAGAACGTCGATTTCGGCATTGTTGGTGATGGATTTGAGCGTAATGTGCGGAACGCGTTGATACACGAAACCCTGTTTGATGTCGTCGTTCGTGGGGGCGGAGGAGGGGGGACAATGGCTCAATTCGCCGATTTTTGCCTGCCCTTCGGCAGAATCTGCCAGCAGATAGTACGGATGAACCGCTCCCATCAGTCGTGCCCGAGCCAGTGCCAGCGTAACGCGGGACGTGTCGATCGTAATCCACCGCCGACCCCACTGTTCCGCCACGTACGCCGTCGTCCCAGAACCACACGTCGGGTCGAGAACAAGATCGCCAGGATCGGTGGTCATGAGGATGCAGCGTTGGATAACCTTGGTTGTAGATTGAACGATATAAATTTTGTTCATCGAACCACTTGAGGTTGTATCATTCCAGATATTGTTCATAGGGAAAGCACTAAAATCTGATTGATAACGAACATAAGCAAGTGCGTCTTTCATTCCTTGAATCCGCTCAGCTTTTGCTAACCGTTCCATCCCGATTTTATGAGTCTTGTAACATCCTTTCTTTGGACTAAATTGTTTACCTTCAAAAAAGAAAGAGGAAAATCCGGTTTCGCCAATTCCTTGTCCATGGTTTGTCGAAGTTATATTGTCCAACCTGTAAATTCGTTGCAAAGCAGGTAAATTTTGTGCGTTTTTACTGCTTAACTCAATACCAAATAATTTTTCATACTCAGAAATACTATAGCTTTTTCCATCTTCAAGTCTAATTTTTTTATACGCATCACTACCTTCATCGCCAAAGTTTTTGGGACAATAAAGTTTCCGTATTTTGCGTTTTGAAATATTTTTCGCATATCACAGAATGTAATTTGCAGCCTTGCTTAATTCATCTCCTCCTCTCCCCGATGTTGTTGCAAAAGCAATCATCGACTCACAATTATCTTCCCCGAACACCTCGTCCAGCATGGCTCGCACTCTGTGGACGTTCTCATCGCCGATTTGCACGAAGATCGAGCCGCTGTCCGTCAGCAAATCGCGGGCGACGACGAACCGGTTGCGGAGGTAGGAGAGGTAACTGTGGATTCCATACCGCCACGTGTCGCGGAACGCTTTGACCTGTTCTGGCTCGCGGGTGATGTTTTCGATTTTGCCATCCTTCACTTGGGTGCTGGTGGTGCTCCACTGGAAATTGGAGTTGAATTTGATTCCGTAAGGGGGATCGATGTAAATGCACTGCACTTTCCCCCGCAGCCCCTCACGGTCTACCAGCGATGCCATTACCTGAAGCGAGTCGCCGAGAATCATTCGATTCGTCCAGTTCTGGTCGTGCTGGTAATACTCCGTTCGATCGACATCCTTCGGCAGGCCGTTAAAATCGTCGAACAGGGAGAACATGGTCATCTGTTTGTCCTCCACTTCCTTTGCGGTTTTTTGGAGGAGATCGTCCACCAGGACTTTTGGATGAATTTTTTCCTGGATGTAAATCGGCGGCGCGTTGACGATCAGATCGTCTCCATCCTGTTCGTCTTTTCCCTTCCAGACAAGCTGCGGATCAAGATCGGGATTTCGCGGATACCGAAACGAAACCGGAGCCTGCACCTCCCTTTCGACGAAACTCTCCGCCTCAGCCGGAGGAATGTTCGCCCGCCGAGAGGTTTTGTGCGTAATGTTTTCAACTTTTGTCCGTTGGGTAGTTTTTCTCTTGGCCATGATGGTTCGTTCTGTTAAAGATTCCAATTTTTTAATCGTTCCACCGATCGTTTCAGACTGGGGGAATGCAGGATCGCATTCTCTATCCTCCAATGCTCCTGAACAAAACGGCAAAGCTGATGGTTGTAGTCCAGACCAATCGACGCACTCTCGTTGCGTGGAATAATGCCCTTAATATCCCTTTTTTTCGACTTTTTCGCCAGTTGAATCAGGAATGCTTTCGGATCGGGAAGGGTGTCCGTGTTTTCAGGAATAAGTTTTTTCCCTACCCCCAAAAACCTGGTTATGCTGGAAATGTCTGCCAATACCCAAGACTCCACCTCTCGAACCGCAACACGGAACAACAGGTTTTCACTAACCGGAACGTCTCCCAACCACTCGGAGATTAACGTGGCCGGACATTCCTTCTGATCCAAATCCGTTACCACAAAAGCAGGTTTTCCGTTTTTTGCCATTAAATTGTAGGAAAGAATCCGTTTTTTGATTTTTCCCTGTCCGTTGCAGTGGATGTTCTCCCCAATGGACAAATCTTTGCGCAACGAAAACAACTTCTGAACAACGGCAAATGTCAGTTGGTCTTCGTAGGCGACGCTTACATAAGTTGTCATAACGCTACTCCCCAAAATTCATGGTCAGTTGATCAAGATTTTCAGGCTTGGTTTGTGGCAAGGCAATCTCCGCAGGGGTTAATCCCGCCGCTAACATTTCTCGCCAATTCTCTACGTCCGTCGCGGAGATACATTTTGTTCCTTCTTTATCCGGTATTAAAATCTGTATCTCGTCCAAACCGATCGCCTTGTCGGAAAGTAAGTCTTCACTATGGGTTGTGACGATATACTGCCGTTTCTTTTTGAAATTCTTCTGTATCAGATAAAACAGCTCCGGTAGTTTTGCCACAACCGCTTTATGAAGGGACAATTCCGGTTCTTCAAGGAGGATAACGCCTTGATTTTCATAGAGCGTCCATAACAACGCGATCAATCGCAAAGTCCCATCTGAAAATTCCACCTCGCTTTGCTGCCCAGCATTAGGACGCCAGTGATCGTAAATCGCTTTCAAATGCGGTTGCCCGATCTCATCCCGTTCAAATGCCAACTCTTTCAGTTGGGGTACTGCTCGACTTAACAGTTTTCCAATCTTATCTAAGGTCTTCTTCCGCTTCCCTTCCGAAGTCCTTGCAATTTTAGCCAGAAATCCCTTCCCAAATGGGTCATTCGGTAAATCTGGACCACTAAACGCTTCGGGATGACGTAATAATTGTGGAACCAGATGGAAATAGTTGATACTTTCCAACATTTCCACGAAAGAACGAAATTGACCATTTTGTGTTATCTGTTCCAGATGGGTTTGGGACAACAATTTTTTATCAGCCTTGTCTTTGTCGTTTGGACGCGAAAAAACAAGCTCGTTCTGATGAAAAAGTTCTTCTTTGACGATGTAACAATCTCCTTTTCCTCGCTTTTCAGCATTGAACTCCAATGTGTATTTCCAAGTGTATTGCTCTTTTTCAAACTCGGAAACTTCAATACTGATACAAACATTCGTGTTCTGTCTCGCATTGAGATGCCTAATTCTGGAAATCCCTTTACGCTGCTGAATGGCTGCCTGTAAACCACCTCCCGAACGTACAACATCCCGCAAAAACCGAATCGCATCCAATAGATTGGATTTGCCCGTTGCATTGGCACCAATGATGAAATTTCGTTCCTTCAACGAAATATCAATCGACTTAAAATTACGCCAGTTATGTAACTGAATTTTCGAAATGTACATTGTCCTTCTCCTAAAGAGTTAATGGTTTTCTCCCAATATTTCCTCTTTCCAATCCAACAGTTGATACAACTCGTCGATTTGCACGAACTTCCAACGTCCGAAGGAGTGGAGGTTGTTGACGCCGGGAATCCATCGGGTGAGGGTGGCGTCCCGTTTTGTTTTGTCGCTTTCGTCCTTTTGACCTTTGACTTCTAGGATAAGGTAGAGTGTGTCGTCGGAGCCGTGGCCGTCGTTGTACCGGACGAGAAAATCGGGGAGAAAGCTGTGGGATCCCCCCTGATACGAATACGGCACGTCGAAACCCAGACCATGATTTCGGACGTAGACCAGAACGCGGTCGTCGCTTTCCAGTTTCCTGCAAAGCTGGATTTCCCATTGACTGTCGCAGATGGCGTAATTCAAATGACATTTGTTCGGGTTCGTCCGCCAGCGGAGTTTTTTGGATGTAACAAACTGAACCTCCGCCGTAGTGCCGACAGGATTGTACGGGGAAAGGATGGCTCGCAGGGGTTGCTCTTTGTTCGCGCGGATGATGGCATTTTGGATTTTCTTGCAAGCCATATTTGCTAGGGAGTGGTAAATAAGCATACCCGGAAAGGTGCCGTCTCTGCAAACGAGGTACTTTTCCATCCACTCCCGAACGATCTTCCGCGCGGAACCAAACAACGCAAGCGGAAGCGGCTCTCCATGGTCGCGCAGATAGTGTTCCAGCAGAAAACGTGAAAGATGAAATTCGATCGTGGTAAGGCGGTATTCATGGATATTTTCTATCTTCAAATCGACCTCTTTTCCGATGATTCCCGCGTTCCGCGTGACGGTTGGACCGGTCAGTGCGGTCGTCAATTCCAGAATCGAATCGTCGGTAAATTCGGCATGAATCTCGGTCGTTTCTAAAGGTTTCCGATACCCCACAACCCGTGGAAAGCGGATTTCACAGCGATCCCGTTCTGGGCGAATCGCCTTGACTGTGACCGTATCAGCAGGTTTCTGCTGCGGGCTGATCGTCGGTTTTCCCGCAAAGTCGAACGGTATCCCGAAAATGTCAGCATACTCTGCGGGAAACAGTCCCTCCTCGTTCAGTTCGTAAGACTGCCGACGCAGCGCCCGACCGATCACCTGCTCGCAGAGAAGCTGGGTTCCAAAGGCTCGAATGCCGCAAATATGCGTGACGGTATTGGCATCCCATCCCTCCGTCAGCATGGAGACGGAAACAACACAACGAACGTTACTCCCCAAAGTTCCCGGTTTACCGATGGTATTCATGACTTCTCGCAAAATCTCCTCGTTGGTGAGATTCTCCGCCCTTCGTATATCCCCGGTGCGTTCGATGATTTCTCGCTTGAATCGGGCGATTTCGTCTTGTGCCGAGTCCAGAAACTCCTTGGAAAGCGCATTTCCGGAGTCCAATTGCTCGGAATCGATCAGAATCGTGTTCAGGTGCGGCAAAGGCGTGCCATCTTCCCGATAATTCCTGAAAAGCGCCATCTTGCCGGGAATAAAGCTCTTCGGGTTGTCCGGCTGAATGCGTCCCCCCGCAAGATATTGGTAAACCAGCCCCGAAATGGCGGTGTTCTGGCAGACGACAATAAAACAGGGCGGAACGGGCGACTCGGATTTCTCCCACAGTTGGAACGTTTGAAAGTAGTGATTGTAAAGGGTATCTAGGGCAGTTTGGAGTTTTATCGGCAAATTGCGTGGGTCTTGGATTCCCGCCTTGGTTGCTTTGGAACGCGACATTTTGGGCATTTCCTTACGGATATTCTCCCAAATGTTCCGGTACTGAGGCATTTCGGGGCTGGGAATATTCTCTGCCACGGGAACTCGCGGCAATTTCACAATCCCACATTCAATCGCGTCCATGAGCGAAAAGTCCGAAACAGTCCACGGAAACAACGTTCCTTCGGCATATCCCGAACCCTGCAAAAAGAAAGGCGTTGCGGAAAGGTCCACCACCCGCAGAAGAGGAATACGTTCCGCCACGACTTGGAGACCAGAAATCCAGACGCGAGCCGCTTTGTTGTTTTTGTCCGCTTCCTCTTTATCCTCTTTTTGCCGGAGAATCTCCTCCTGACCGTCCATGTCCAAGTCCTGCGGCTTTTCGCAGGAACAGTGGTGCGCCTCATCGTTCATCACGAGAATCTGCTTCATCCCCATCAGTTCTGGCATAACCCGTTGAAGCATCTGCCCTTCGGTTTCGAGCGTGTTGAATTCCTCCTCCGCCGTCCGCCCTTCTAGGAGCCTCCTAGTGCCCGCTGCCACCGCAAACTTTTCTCGGAGCATAAACGCGTGGTAATTGGTGATCACAATCCGAGCCAGCCGCACCTCTGGCATCATCTCCATCGGAACCAGTTCACGTCTTTGGTAATACGAATCGGGATCATTGGGCTGCAAAACTCGCAGCCGGTCGCGGACAGTCAACCCCGGAGTGACCACTAGGAAACCTTTCGTGAAGCGTGGCGACCGCGGATGTCGTACCGCATTGATGGTCTGCCACGCAATGATCATCGCCATGACGGTCGTCTTACCCGCCCCGGTCGCCATTTTTAATGCCAGCCGCAAAAGTCCCGGATTGGCCAACTCGCTGGACATGTTGATTCGAGCTAGGATTCTCTTTCCGTCTGCCGTATGAGGAGCCACCTCCGTCAGCCAGATGAGGGTTTCGATCGCCTCTATTTGGCAAAAGAAAGGTCGAAGCCCCGTGGATTTATGGTTGCGCCAATGCTGAAGCAACCGGGTCGTTTCGGGGGTAACTTTCCAGTGACTTTTCGGCAAATCACGCCATTGACGCACCCTTTGTCTGATCGCGTTCACTTGGTTGCTGATGTTGTATTTGTCAATGTCGTTATCAAATTGGATTTCGCCCAAATCGAGCGACAATTGCTGTTCCGTGCCGCCAACGATACTCTGCGGACGTGGGATGGGAGAGAGGTAGGACGAGGGGCGACGTGTTTGTTTAATATTCTGTGTCGGTTGACAGTTTGGCAACAATTCCCAGTGCCGACCTGGCTCCTCGTAGGGAGTGTTCAAAACAGGTTGTTCAAAAAAATCTGGCATAGTGATTCTATTCCGAATGGGGCAAATAGACCCCACTTCGCATCCAATATTCGTACTGACACACCAAATGAAATTGATTTTTCTCAAAAAGGTGAGGTGCCGTAGTGCGCAAGCTCCAACGGCGAGCTCGAGGTGGAAATTCTAATGCGAAATTGTGGTACAACAATGAAACACCACCGCGTCCATTATACCGCGCCTGATCATCACTGCCAAGGGGGACCCGGGGAGTTTTTTGGATTCCCCCATTCGGGGGGGATTGCACCAATTCTATTATCGCGTAAAATACGGTATGTTGAAATTTTTATACCCGACCCGTTGGGAAGCAAGACTTCCTCTGGTCGGTAGGTTGTCGTCGAACTTGCAAGGAGTTATGAACATGCCGCGTATTGTAGTGCTGGACCCGATTTCTCAGGATGGGCTGAATTTGCTCGATGCCGCTGCGGGAATTGAGTATGAGGTTATTTGTGGTCTCAACGGAGAGGAATTGCGCAAAACGTTGATGGAATTCGACGGCGCGATTTGTCGAAGTGGTGTCAAAATTACGGCGGAAGTCCTTGAAGGAAACACTCGGCTAAAAGCCATTGCGCGCGCAGGCGTCGGGACGGACAACATTGATAAAAATATGGCGACTCGACAGGGCATTATCGTCATGAACACCCCCGGCGGAAACACGATTTCCACGGCGGAACACGCGCTGGCGCTCATGTTGGGGCTTTCGCGAAATATCGCTCCCGCAAACCAATCGCTCATCGAGGGACGATGGGATCGAAAGCTCTTCATGGGCACGCAGCTCGCAGGGAAAACGCTCGGAATCATCGGTTTGGGGCGCATCGGACGCGCGATTGCCGTCCGCGCTCGGGCAATGGAAATGAAACTCGTTGGGTATGATCCTTTCCTCTCCGACAATCTCGCGGCGGAGATGGGCATTAAGATGTACGATTCGTATCGCAAGATGCTCCCCTTCTGCGATTATTTGACGGTTCACACACCGCTCACGGACGAGACGCGCGGCATGATTTCGACCGCAGAAATAGCCATGCTTCCGAAGGGTGCGCGCCTCATCAACTGCGCCCGTGGTGGAATTTACGACGAAGCGGCTCTCTTGGAAGGCTTGAAGAGTGGACACCTCGGTGGCGTTGCGCTCGATGTTTTCCCGAACGAACCTTGCAAAGAGAATCCTCTCTTCGGTATGCCGAATGTGCTTTGCACGCCCCACTTGGGCGCGAGCACGGAGGAGGCGCAGACCAACGTTGCTCTCGAAGCGGTGGAACTGCTCATTGATTATTTCACGACCGGCACCATTAAGTCCGCCGTCAATATGATTCCTCTCGATGGACGCACCCTTGCCGAGATGAGTGGCTACCTCAACCTTGCGTGGCGGCTCGGGCTTTTGGCTGCTCAAATGGAGAAGGGACGGATTGCGAAGTGCTCCATTTGCTATCGTGGAGAAATTGCTTCCAAGGTCACGTCGCTTGTTTCGAGCGCTTTCACGGCGGGGCTTCTCACCAAGGCGACTGGCGGAGAGGCGAACATCATTAACGCAAAAATGCTCCTAAAAGAGCGCGGAATCGAGCTTGTCGAGCAAAAATCGAACGACAAGAGCGCGTTTTCGTCATTGATTTCCGTCGAGCTTTCGAGCGAAAACGAGTCCATTCTCCTCGGCGGGACGATTTTTGGCAACTCCATGCCACGGTTGGTTCACGTGAACGATTATCGTTTGGAAGCGTATCTGGACGGAAATCTTTGCATCTTCACGCACGACGACATGCCGGGCGTGATTGGTCGAATTGGGAACGTGTTTGGTCGATACGACGTGAATATTGCGCAGCTTTGCGTTGGGCGTCCCTCGTGCCGTTCGAAGGGAAAATCGCTTGGTGTATTGGGGTTGGATTCTCAGCCGCCGCTCCCAGCGATCACGGACTTCCAAAAGGTGGACGGGGTCGTGAAAGTGGTTTTCGCCTCGCTCCCCGGCGCGCACGAGTTGCCCGAGTGGCTTAAATAGGGGGCAAACCCACATATAGGAGGAACGGGACATGCTGCGTCACATGTTCAAATCGAAGATTCATCGTGCGACACTCACGGATACCAAGTTGGATTACGAGGGGAGCATCTCGGTCGATAAGGATCTTCTCGACGCGGCCGACATGTTGCCGGGCGAGGAGGTGCACGTTCTCAACGTCAACAACGGCGTTCGGCTCGTCACGTACATCATTGAGGCACCGGCTGGTTCTGGCACCATGATGCTCAACGGACCTGCCGCACGTCTTGGCTATCCCGGCGACATTGTCGTTTTAATCACTTATGCCTCTATGGACGAGGAGGAGGCGCGCCGACACAAACCGACTGTCGTGCACGTCAACGAGAAGAATCAGATCGTTCGAAAATCTACCTCAAATTGAATGAGAGCCGGTTTTGTCTGCCGTTGGGGATACACTCGGCGGCGGACAAAATCGAAAATTCTGGCGAAACGTATCGTAAAGTACAATAAATCGAGAAAACGAATGAGGTCGTTCTATGGAGAAAAATAGTGTGAGTTTTGTCTTGGCGGGAGTTCTGGCTCTTGTGGTTATTCTCGGTTTCGCGTGGGAGACTCGGGGGGAGGAAAAAATCCTTCTTGCGTGGGAATTCAACACTCCAGGAGAGGTCGAGGGGTGGAAAATCGGGGGCGATTTGAAGGGGCTGGTCGTGGAAAACGGCTCTCTCTATGTGACGATTTCTGGTCGCGACCCCATTTTGTTCAGCCCGCCGGTTGAGATCGTCACGAAAAAGGGTCTCGTGATCGAGATTGGTTGTGTCTCGCCGTTCGAGGGAGTGGGGGAGTTTTTCTACGCCAATTCCCACGAGGGACCATTTGGTGGGTTCTCGCAGGAGAAATCCACAAAATGGATCGTGTCGAAAGACCCCAGCGTCGTGAGTTCGCGCTTTTTTCCAAAGTGGTGCAACGAGGGAAAGGTGATAAAACTCCGACTCGACCTTGGCTCGCCCACTCCAGACGTCTGGGGGAAAAAGATAAAGTTGGACTTCATTCGGATTATCGATTTGAATTATGAGGAATTGCCAAAAAGCGGACCTCGGTGGGATTTCGCCAAAGAGACACCCACGATGGCATGGCGAGCTGAAGGTGGGTCGGTCTGGGGTGCCAACGAGACTGTGGAAGTCTCCAAGGAGGGGTGGAAGTGGGACGCAAAATCGCGTCAAGACGATGTTTTTTCCCCTTCCCCATCTTCCGAGCCGATCGCGTTTCCTCCGAGCATCAATGCGCAGTTGGTGCGGCTGGATGCCGAGGAAAATCTCTGCTGGTGTTCGGTCGAAATGTCGGTCGACAAGGGAAAAAATATGTCCGTTTTTCTCCACAACGATATGGTCTCATGGAATACCGAGATTCCTCTCAAGGCGGACGGCAAGCCGCATCGGTATAATTTCGTGATTGGTGGGAAGGATTTCGACACACGCGACGCATTCTCGATAGGATTCACGCTGAGCGACGACCCGAACGCAACGGTCGTTTTGAAGGAGATTGCATTTGGCGACGCGCCGCAAGGTCCGCCAGACTTGGTTCTTGAAGAGGATGCCGGGTTGAGCGACGCGATCAATCGTGTCGGAAGGAGTCTGCCGTTCGATTTCTCGCTCATCAATCGTGGCGGAGAGGCAATCGAGGCGTTGGCGCTCAAGGAAATTCGACTTCCTGCCGGCGTGCGCGTCGTGGGGAGGGAGTGGACGGACGGCGCGACGCTGGAGCCGTTCGCCCCGACGAGTGGAAGGCTGATGCTCGTGGCGGATGAAGAGGAGGAGGCGTCTGGTGGCGTTGAGGGCGTTAAAGGCGTTGAGGGTATAGTGGCGCTCACGTTTGGCGGGAAGAATATCGCGGACGTGACGGTGGAGGTGGGAATTTCGATCCTGCCGTCGCTCGGATTGCCACGCGCGGATTATGTTCCTGAGCCGAGACCGATCGAGAGCGATTATGAGATCGGGGCGCTTTATTTTCCCGGGTGGGGAACTCCTGCGGCGTGGGAGCGGATTTTCCCTGTCGCGCCGATTCGAAAGCCCGTTTTGGGGTGGTACGACGAGAGCAACCCCGAAGTTATCGATTGGCAAATCAAATGGGCGCGCGAAAATGGGATCCAATATTTCCTCGTCGATTGGTATTGGAACAAAGGGAGCCAGCACCTCGACCATTGGGTGAAAGGGTTCCAAAAGGCGCGATATCGTTCGTATCTGAAGTGGGCGATGATGTGGGCGAACCACAACGGTCCGGGGAGCCACTCGGAGGAAGACCAAGCCGCCGTTACGAAATTCTGGATCGAGAATTATTTCAACACGCCTGAATACTACACGATTGACGACAAGCCTGTCGTGATGATTTGGAGTCCGGACGGGATGGATCGCGACGTGCGAAATATCTATGCCGCCAAGGGTGTGGAGCTAAAACGAGGCGAGGGCGTGGGGAAACTTCTCGCACTGAGCAGAAAAATGGCGCGCGATGCAGGCTTGAAGGGTATCTATTTTATCGCGATGAAGTGGCCGGAGGCGTCGACAAATCCAGAAGACATTCAATGGCTTGCCGACGCGGGTTTTGATTGTACTTCGATTTATCACTTCATGCACCATGGAGGCAAGGCGGAGAATCCAAAGTTCTTCAACTTCAACTTGTGCGTTGAGGCGAGCCTACCTTATTGGCGCGCGCGTCGCGAGGCGGGAGTGCTCCCGTTCCTCCCCAACCTTTCGACTGGGTGGGATTCGCGCCCGTGGCACGGAATGCGTCAGACCGTGATTTATGAGCGCACGCCCGAGAAATTCCGCCGAATTTGCGAAGATTGCAAGCGCTTTTGCGACGAATCGGGAACTAAAAACGTCGTTCTCGCCCCGCTGAACGAGTGGGGGGAAGGATCGTATGCCGAGCCAAATAGGGAGTTTGGATTCGAGATGTACGAAGCCGTGCGCGACGTCTTTGGCAAAAAACCAACCGACGGCTGGCGGATTAATTTTGCGCCGGCGGACGTCGGGTTGGGACCGTATGATTTTAAGTTTGAGAAACAACAAAATCGATCTGCGTGGGATTTCTCCGACGGCGCGCAAGGGTTCTCCCCGCTCATGGGCGTGGGGGATTTCGACGTTCAAGACGGCATACTTCGCTTCGAGACCGAGACTCGCGACCCTGCAATTCAAGTCCGGCTTCCGTTTCTCCTCGCTAAAAGTTGGAAGAAACTTGTCGTCCGAATGCGCATTCTCCCGGCGACGCAAGACGCTCCTGGAGGCGCGCACTTGCAAAACACGCAACGCGCGCAGCTTTTTTGGCTGCCTGCCACCATTGGACTCTCTGAAGCGACGAGTCTGCACGCGACGATACCTCTCGGGGAGGAATTCCAAGAGGTTGAGTTTCCTCTCTCGACGTCTCCACTTTGGCGCGGACAAATCGAGCTTTTGAGGTTCGACCCTTGTGCGGCTCCAGGCATGAAGGTCGAAATTGACGAAATACGTTTCGAAAAATAGACTCGAAATAGACTTGAAATAGATTTGTTGGGGATGCGATTCCCCAGCAGGTCGCTTGATATCAAGAAGGCTCCGTCGGCACGAACGGTGGGGGTTCCACGGCTTCTGGTGCGGAGAGATGCAGCCTTCGATAGAAGTCGGATCGTTGCATGAGTTCATCATGCGTGCCGCTCTCGACGACGCGCCCGGCATCCATCACGAAAATCGTGTCCGCCAGCGTGAGGAGAGGAATCCGGTGCGTCACGATGACGACGGTTCTGTTTTTGTGGAAGTCGCTTAGCGCGTCCCGAATGGCTAGCTCGCTTTGGAGGTCGATTTGGCTCGTTGCCTCGTCGAGAAGGAGAATTTGCGGGTTCCTCAAAATGACGCGCGCAAGAGCAAGGCGCTGCTTTTGCCCACCAGAGAGAAGATTCCCAAGCGGACCAAGCGGTGTGTCGTACCCCTGCGGCAGTGTGCGCGTAATAAAATCGTGCGCAAATGCGTGTCGGGCAGCGTCGACAATCTCCTCATGCGTCGCGCCCGGACGACCCAATCGAATATTGTTCTCGACCGTGTCGTCGAACAAAATCGCGTCCTGCGTCACGATGCCGATTTTGTCTCGGAGGTCGCGCAGCCGCCAAAGAGGAAGCGGGACGCCGCCCAAGCGAATCTCACCCCGAACGGGATCCAACAATCGGGGTATCAAATTAAGCAGCGTGCTTTTTCCACACCCATTCGCGCCAACAAATGCAACCGTGGAGCCAAACGGGATCGTGAGTTGGACGTCTCGCAAGACGGGGCGATCGGGGGCGTAATCAAAATCGACGCCGCTAAATTCCAAATCCATCGCACGCGTCGCGACTTTGGCATATCCAATGGGCGCGGGGGAATCTTGCACGACGAGGGGCAGCTCGAACACTTCGTACACTCGTTCGGCAGCGGCGGCGGCGTTTTGAATCGACGTGAAAATGTCGCTCAGCTTTCTTGCGGGGTCTGCCGCTCCGAGGAGTGCGACGTAAAACATGACCAACCACTCGATCGAGAGCGGGCGAGACGACATGGGGATGCCGAAGAGTTCGGTTCCGCCGCTTAAAATGAGCCATGCGCCCACGAGAAGAGCGATGGAGACAATAAGGATGCCAGAGAATTCGACGACGCCTTTCGCCAGCGCGTCGTAAAACGCGGACTTGATGGACTCGCGATAGATGGAGCGCCCCTGCGCGTCAAATTGCTTTTCAAAATGCTCCTCGAGCGAAAAGCACTTAATGATTTTAATCCCATAAAACGACTCTTGAATCTTCTCGAAGAGGACGGCGGTCTCCTTCATGATGCGCTTCCCCACCTTTTTGATTTTCTTGGCAAGCGCCTGAATGAGAAACGCAATGGGCGGGAGGAGAATTGCCGTGACTAAAAACAGGCGCCAATTGATCCAAATCGCAAGCCCGAGACAAACGAACATCTTGAGCGGCTCGCGCACCATCTTCCCATAAATGTTGCTCAAACCTTGATTCACGCTCCCCAAGTCGTTCGTGAGTCGGCTTGTGTATTGCGCGCTCCCATTTTGACTCATATGAACCAAATCAAGCTCCAAACACCGTGCGAAAAGGTCGTTTCGAAGACTCCACGTCGTGCGATTGGCGATTCGGGCGACAAAAACCGCATTGAGCATTTGGAAGAGCAGCTTCATGAGAGTCATGAGCATTAAAAGCGCCAAGAGCGCCGTAATTGTCGCGAAAGGCGTCGCGGGCGTCCATCGATAAATCACGGGCTTGAGATAGCGATACCACCCCAATGCGGTCTCTTCCGCCGCGATTCGGTACTCGGGCTGGTTGGTTGCTCGAAGTTCGCCAAGCCTCTCTTCCGCCTGCACAATCGAATCATCGACCCAATCGCGCATGGTGTTTCCCTTGAAAGTGATTTCCATAAAGGGATAAACGGCGCTTAAATTTGTGCCCCACAAAACACCAACCCCCAGCGCCGAGAGCGCGCAAAAAAGCACGCTCCAGCGGTAGCTCAGGGACAATTTAATGATTTTCCAAAATTTCATAAGGCGTCAGGCTGCGTTTCCAAGCGATCGTTTTCAAACGATTGATGTTGCGAAAAATTACATGAAACTATCGAGAACCTCCTTCGGCGCAGGTCGATACGAACACGGCTCCATGGAAAAAGTGGCGTGCCCTTGGCTCAAACTCTTGATGTCGTCTCCGTAGCCAAACAACTTGGCGAGGGGCGCTTCTGCCTCGATCACGGAGAGCTTGCCTCGGACGTAGGTTTGGTGGATAATTGCGCGTCTCTGTTTAAGGTCACCAATAATGGATCCCACATTTTCTTCTGGCGACGTGACTTCGAGTTTCATGACGGGTTCCAACAAATCAATTCCCGCACTCAAAACCGCCTTGTTGAACGCATCCGCCGCAGCAATACACACCGCCGCCTCCGTCGAAGTGGCGTCGACAACAATATCCTGAATCGTGACTTTCACGTGGATGAGGGGGAATCCATACATGCCGCCCCCGTCGCCCTGGTCGTGGATCGTTTGAACTACCGCACGAACAAACTCTTCCGGGCACGGCGCGCCAATCGGGAGCATGGGAATCACCAAAACGGACTTGTCCCCCTTGAAAAACGGCTCCGCTTTGATTTTCACCTGCGCGAAGAGCGTCGAGTCGCCAATTTTTCGATTGCACTCTCCAACCACCTCGGCAACGCTTTTGATGCACTCACGATAACTTACGCGCGGCGGACGCACTTTCACGTGCAGCTTATACTCGCGCAGGAGTCGGTGTTTTATGATCTCCAAATGCAGCTCGCCCATTCCGCTCACGATGGTTTGCCCCGTTTCTTGATTAACTTGCGCGGAAAAAGTCGGGTCCTGACGTCGCATGATGCCCAAAACCTCGTCCAACTTCTTTCGTTCCGCCTGCGTCTCCGGCTCGATCGACATGGAAATCACGGTCTCCGGGAATTCGATCGCCTCGAGGAGAATAGGACTATTGGTGTCCGAAAGCGTGTCGCCCGTGAAAGAATGGTTCAGCCCCAAAATTCCGACGATATCTCCCGCAAAGACAGGCTCCTTGATCTGCTCCTTGTGCCCCGCTTGGATGCGATACAGCTGCGGAACATTCTCCTTTATATCCCTTCCAACATTGAGAACTCTCATGCCGGGTTTGAGCGTGCCTGAGTAGACACGAACGTGGGCGAGGTCGCCATGCCTGCCGGGGACAATCTTAAACACGAGACCGCAGAACGGCTCTTGGGGATCGGTTTTTCGACAAATCGTTTTCTGCTCGCCATCTTTTCCCTCTTTGGATTTCGTGTCGATTCCCTCCACGGGCGGAATATCGAGCGGGCTTGGAAGATAATCAACCACCGCATCCATAAGGGGTTGGACGCCGATATAGTGGAGCGCCGTGCCGCAAAGAACAGGGACGCAGAGCGAGTGAATCGTCGCCTCACGAAGGACTTTTCGAACCAACTCCTCGGGCACGGGTTCCTCCGCCAAGAGAAGTTCCGTGAGTTCGTCGCTGAACATCGAAAGCTGCTCGAGCATTTGCCCACGCCAGAGTTCCGCATCGTCTCGATACTCTGGCGGAATTTCGTGCGAGGTGTATTCCTTGCCAACGGAGTCTTCGTCAAAAACGAGCATCTTCATCTTAATGAGATCGATAACGGCAGAGAACGGCACGATTGCGTGCTTCGGTCCCGCGCCGACAGGGATCGTGAGCGAGATCGGATTGGCGCTGAGCCTCTTTTGGATTTGCGCGACAGTACCATAAAAATCGGCACCCTCGCGATCCATCTTGTTGATGAAAGCGATTCTCGGAACGTTGTATTTATCCGCCTGTCTCCAGACCGTTTCGCTTTGCGCCTCGACGCCCTCGCGAGCGCTAAAAATGACCACCGCGCCATCGAGCACACGAAGAGAACGTTCGACCTCCGCCGTGAAATCAACGTGCCCGGGCGTGTCGATAAGGTTAACGTTGCACCCATTCCACTCGATCGAGACGGGAGCGGAGTAGATCGTGATGCCTCGTTCCTGCTCTTCTTCGTCAAAATCCGTGACCGTTGTTCCCTCATCCACCTCTCCGACACGATGAGAAAAGCCGCAATAGTAGAGGATTCTTTCCGTGACGGTGGTTTTTCCCGCATCGATGTGGGCGATAATGCCGATATTCCGGAAGTTTTCGATTTTTTTGTGTGCCATGGGGTCACCTGTATATCTATTTGTTATATAGCTGTCTGTTTCTACGATTCGAGTGAGTGGATCTGTCGGTTCGATATAGGAATCGGCAAGATATGCGAAAATCTTGGCATGTTGTTGTGAAAAACACTATGATACACCATTAAACGCAATTCGTCCAGAGTGGGTAGGCGTTTTTTACAAAAAAAATTAGGAAAAAAAGAAATTATGAAGGTTTTAAAGAGCAGAGGAGGAAATCGCGCAGAGGGATGTCCCCTAAATGGGGGGCGAGAGTGTGAAATTTTTGTGATATTTTTTGAAATGTCCCAAAAAGTCCGGGGGTAGTACTAGAAAAGACCTGAAAATGAGTTAAAATAATGTCGATAAATGATTCAGGCGATATGTGGATCATTTGTGAATCCTTGCGGGAGCGTTCCCGCGCCTAAACAAAAAATATTTTTTCCATTTGGAGGAAGACTAATGAAAAAGTTGGGATTTTTTGCCGTTCTTTTG
This sequence comes from Planctomycetia bacterium, assembly GCA_030527105.1. GTDB lineage: Bacteria > Planctomycetota > Planctomycetia > Pirellulales > Thermoguttaceae > RGIG3701. The sequence continues at coordinate 17,371 of JAUNBK010000016.1, read as the reverse complement.
AGCGCTGTTTTGTTCGTTGGTTGCACCAATACTGAGAAACCCACAGGTGGCGATGCCGCGCCCGCCGATGCCGCCGCGCCCGCCGAAGGTGCGACCGATGCCGCTCCCGCCGAAGGCGAAACTGCTCCTGCAGCTCCCGCCGCCGAGACTACCGAAGCTCCCGCCGCTGAGACTACCGAAGCTGCCGAGTGAGCCATTCTCGCGCGCTTAAGCGCTAATTCATCAAGAACGGTCGTTCCGAAAAAGCACGCTTTTGGGCTTGCTTTTCATCGAAGCGACCGTTCTTTTGTGTCAAGCGCCACGCTTGTCACTCCTCTTTCATGAAATTCTCCAAGCACTGAATCCGCGCGTCCGCAGCGAGCAATTTCGGCTCGGAGCGACGATAATTTCGGATTTCTTCGACCAGCGCCTTTGCCTCAACGAGTTTCCGACGTTCAATGAGTTCGAAAAGTCGGAGCAATTTCTCCTCCTCGTCCGGGTCGCGTGAGGGAACTTCCATAATATCCTCAAGAATTTCGTTCGTCGTCATACCAAACGACTCTTCCGGGCGCTCGAGCACAATGACGCCCTCGTCGTTTTCGACCAGGAGAAAAATCGACTCCGCATGGACGCGCCCCAATATTTGCGGGGAGTGCGTCGCGACGATAAATTGACAATGGGGAAAAACTTCCATGAGTTGCTGGAGAATCGTCCTCTGTCGCTTGGGGTGAAAATGGAGATCAATCTCATCGACGAGAATGATCGCTTCCCCCTCCAAGGGATTGGAGCGCGTTGGATTTGCGATAGCGAGCCGCCGCGCAATGTCTCCCGAAAGAGCAAGGAGGCTTTTTTCGCCGTCGGAAAGTTGGTCGATTCGGAACGACACGCCGTTTTTCTTCGCCTCAAGCCGCAGCGGGTTGCTCATTATCGTGAATTCCGAAATCTCCGGCATGAACAACTTCCACGCATTGCGAACCGCCTGAAGCTGTGGGTCGTGGAACTCCGCAACGAATTGCACCGCGTCCGAGTTTGTTCCCGATTCCGATCGCGCCTCCATCACGAGACGTTTGAACTCGCGATCCTCCGCATTTTCTCTCTCGCGGAACCATTCGAGAAGAACACGATAATCCGCCCGACACGAGAGCGCATCATGATACACACTCAGGAGCGAAAAATCCCGATCCGTGTGCACGAAACGAGGGAAATTGAGCGCGATTCGGTTTGCTTGATAATAGATGAGCACCGGAATCGAACAATTCTCCTGCGCCTCGTCGATTTTTTGGCGAATTCGCTCCGTGAGAACTTTGACGTTTTCGACGCCCTCGGGCAAAAGGTCGCTTCGTGAGGCTTTTCGCCTTCCTTTAAGAGATTTGGCAAGCCCCCACCCGAAGTGGACGCCATCGTCCTCGAGGATCGCGCCGAGGCGGACGTCTGTCTTGCCCGCCGAAATGTCGAAGGGAGCGATATCCTTCCCTGCGTTCTTCCCACTGCGAATGAGCGAAACCACGCGCGAAAGCATGATGGAGAGTGCATCCAAGACTGTCGATTTCCCCGCTCCGTTCACGCCGACGAGGACGTTCATCTGCGGGTGAAAATCGAGTTGCATCTCATGAATGCCGCGATAGCATTGGATTTGAAGGGATTTCAGTTTCATTGGACTTCAAATAGGGGAATAGTTTGGGACAAACGCTCTTTTGTATTGGCGCTCAAATAAATTTGAACTTCAGGAAACTTCGTGAAGGTGGAAATTTTATAACTCGAGAGGTTCAAAAATTTGACTTTAGGAGCCTCCCTGTATAAAATTCTACAGGAAGAGAGAGGTTTTGTCAAGCGCAAAGCTTGTGAGATCGGTAAATTCCCCCTCAAATCCAAGTTTTTTTGACTTTTTTTGGGAATTTTTGTAAAGTTCGCGTGACAAATGCGATTTTATGTGGTACAATACAAGTATGGAAATATGAGTTTGGCATCTCTAGGGAATAGAGCAGGACTTTTTCAAATACAAGGATGGTGAAGTTATGAAAAGCAGCAAAACGAAACGTCGTTTAATACGGATCGTTGCGGGAGGGATTCTCGCTGCGGCAGGCTTTTCTTCGCAATTTGCCTTTGCGCAGTGTGCGACGTGCAATTCGGGTGTTCCGAGTTCCGTTGTCTCAGGTCCCGTTGTGGTCGCGTCGCCGAATTCTGCTTGTTGTGTGACGCCGACCGCGAATTATAAGGTCGTTTGCGAAACCGTTTACGACGAAAAAACCGTCACGACATACAAACCCGTTTGGGAAACGGAGGTTCGAACGAGACCCTACACCGTTTCTCGACAAGTTGCGGAGACCGAGTTGCGCGAGGAGCGTTATACGGTTCGCGTCCCCGTCACGGAGGTTGTCGTTCAGGATCAGTCGTACGAGCGTGTGCGATACGTGCCCGAAACGTGTGAGAGGGAGGAAGTCTCCTATTGCATGAAGCCCGTCCAAAAAACGGTCGAGCGCGAGAGGGTTTATACCGTTGCGCGACCCGTCTGCGAGACGACGATGGAGACGCGCCAAAAAACGATCCAAGAGCAGGTGACGACGTACGAAACAAAGTATGTCGACCAAGGAGCCTACACGGATCAGTTGGTGCTCAAGCCGAATCGCGGACTTTTTGGGAGCAAGTTGCAGTTCCAAGAAGCCAAAGCCGTCACGAATGAGTGCACGGGCGAGGTCATGCGTCAGCGTGCGGGGCTTTATTGGACGCCTTCCACCAAGGGGCGGTACGAAGTGCAGAAAATCTGGGTGCCCAATCCGCAGCCAGTCCAAGTCCCAAGGACGTATCTCGCCCCACGAACGGTGTGTGAGCAGGTCCCCGTGACGCGGACACGGATGGTGTACGAGCAGGTTGTGGAGAAAGTTCCCGTGACGACGACCGAGATGGTGCGTGAGCAGATCGTCAAGAAGGTTCCGTACACAGTGATGAAGCCCGTGCGCGAGACGGTCGTGAACAAAGTCCCCGTCAAAGTGTGTCGTTGGCAGGAGGAAGTTCGCGTCCGCCAGACGCCATACACCACGTGGAAAACGGTTTGCGAGAATCGCGAGGAGCAATACGAAGTGAAGGTGTGCAAGATGGTGCCCGAGACGAGTGTGGTGCGGGTTCCGCGTGTCGTGAAGCGTTATGTTCCGATTGATGCGTGTGGGAACGAAATCGTGACGGCGCAGGTCGTGACGCCCACGCCGGCGGTTGGTGCCCCTGTCACGCTCCCCGCGCCTGTGGTTGCGGAACCTTCGATTGTGGCTCCAGAGTCCACCCCGGTGGCTACTGAATCCAATCCGTCGCCATATGTTCCAGAGGCGTCTACTCCAACGACTTCCGCCCCGACGACTTCCGCGCCCGCAGCGGCTCCGTCGCTTCCGGCTCCTGCGTTGTCCAACGGCGTGGGAAATAACGCTGGGGACAGCGGTCGTACTTTTGCGGAGAAGCGTTCGATAGTCGAGCCGACGCCGTCCGCGTACGAGCCGCCAAATGCGTCGGTTCCGCCGCGCGTGCCGAATCCGCTCCCGACGCCGTCCTCCACCGCGCCAATGTCGGCAAATCCCGGAGGACAATTGAGCCCGGTTCCGACGCCAGCCGCAGTCCCCGCCGCTCCTGCGCCATCATCTCCTGCGACTACGGCTCCCGGCACCCAAGCTCCCGCCCCGGGAACGGAATCTCCCGCGATCGGGACGAATTCGATGGGCGCCGCGCAATCAATGGCACAACCAATGGCGCAAACTGTGGCGCAATTGCCCGTGACGGAGACTCCGTCTTCGGAGATGCCCCCGGTGCTTCCGCTTGAGGAGTAGTGCAAGACTTATTTGCACGCAATAAATAGGGCGTCGTTCTCGGTGGCGAGCTGAGGACTGCGCCCTTTTTGCGTAAAACGTTGAAAGAGAGATTCTGGTGGAGTCGAGGAAAGGTGGAGTAAAATGGACGAAAACGTTGCCCCGAATCGATACATGAAAGGGAAATCGGTTCGAATTTGCGGTCGGTTGGAGAGCATGTCTCAACGCGAGGCGCGGAAGCTCGTGCGTGAGTCGGGCGGCACCTTTCTCCCTGCGGACGACATAGAAACGCCTGCCGACTGGCTCATCGTTGGTGAGCAAAAATCGGTCTTCAACGAAATGAGCGCGAGCGATACACCTCCTTGGCTCACGCAGCGCGTCCGCAAAGACATTGAGTGCGGCGTCACGCGATTGGCGACAGAGCAGCAATTTCTCCAACTCCTTTTTCCCCCCGGCGCGGGCGAGAAAGAGCTAACTTCTCTCTACACGCTCTCCATGCTGGCGGAATTGTTGAATCTGCCCGTCTCGGAGGTGCGGCGTTGGTACGTCCGTGGATTAATCGAGCCAGCGCGCGTCGTGAGGCGGTTGGCGTACTTTGATTTGGAGGAATTTTTCTCTGCCCGACGTCTCGCCTCGCTCGCGGAAAGCGGCGCGAAAATCCAATCGGTAGAACGAAAACTCAACGCGCTTAAGAAGCTCCGACCTGATTCTATTTCGCTTTTGCGCAGTGCCGACCTCGTCATTCGCGGGAGGGATGTCCTCCTCCGGACGGATGGCGAGCTTGTCGAATCGACGGGGCAGCTCGTTTTGGATTTCGAGGAGTTCGACCGCAAGAACGAGGAGGAGCGCCTTGCGACGTCGTCCGAGTTGGCACCAAACCTCGAAGACGTTCCGCAGCACGAAGACGGCGTGCCCTCTTTCGATTTGGAAGCGTTGGAAGCGTGGGATCGCTTTCTTCCGTCGCTTTCTTTCGAGGAGTTGGACGCGAAAGAGCTTCGTGATGAGGCGCAAGAGTGCGAGACAAACGAGGATTGGGCAAAGGCGGAGGAGCTTTATCGCAATGCGCTTTTTATCGTTGGCGCGAACGCGGAGGACGCTTTTGCGCTTGGCAGAACGCTCTATCGACAACGGAACCTCTACGGCGCGCGTGAGAGATTCTCCATGGCGCTTGAGTTGGACGAAGACCATTTTGAGGCGCGGGCGCTCCTTGGTGCCGTCCTTGGCGAGTTGGGCGAGACGGAACTCGCAATAGCCGCGCTCAAGGGAGCGATTGAGACGCACGAGAGATATGCCGACGCGCATCTGCATCTCGCTCGAGTGTGGAAGCGGGTTGGCGACGACGAAAAGGCGCGTGAGGAGTATCGACTTTTTTTGCAAAACGCGCAGGATCCAACCGATGAGCAGCGTGAGGAAGCCGAAAATTCTAACGAGAGCTGTTTGTGAGGAATAAAAACGAGGGGGCGATCGTGTCGTTCGAAAGACTTTTTGCGCTCGCCACGTTACATTTCGCGGGCGCAGCGCAGCGTGGTTCTGAGTGAGGCGCCGCGAGATTTTCTCTTCCGTCTGAAACTACGGGTCGCTCCTGTTTGCGCCGGGTGGGCAACGCTCTTCGTCCACGGTTCCAGAAGATATTGAACGCAAATTTTAAGGGTTTTGAGCGTTTCTACTCTTTCAAACTCTCCTTCGAAAAACTTTTGCAGTGCTGCTGTGTTTGCGACCGTCGGTGGGTTGCGAGATGTGCGGAAGACGAAAAACCTTTGTCTCGCAAAAGGAGACCACTAAATTGGAAGGCACCTTTGGGGAAAGCGTCGAAAGTTGAACAATGGTATCCCTTGCCTTTTCGAGACTTCGCGCTATAATGTGGCGATTGAACGAGCGCTCGAATGAATTTATACTCATCGTCCTTTAAAATTCCCGTTTTGCGACCCACCCTTTTCACACGTCCGCCCATGTATATTTCCGTTTTCAACGCTACGATACTCATTTTCTCGCTCCTTATCCTCGGCGGGTTCCTCCGTTGGATTCGGTGTCTCGCGCCCGAGTCGGACAAATCCTTGATGTCGCTCAGCATTAATGTGCTTTATCCGTGCCTTATTTTCGACAAGATTTCCCAAACAGACATTCTTTCCCACCTCCAATCATTTGGGATGGCGCCCGTTCTTGGTATCGCGTCGATCGTCGTTTTTGCGCTCATACTCTCCATGTTTATTCGACTTCCGAGCGCTCTCACGGGCTTGATAAATTCGGACGAGAGACGGATGTTCCTCGCGTCGTCCGCCCTCTACAACTACGGCTATCTCCCCGTCCCCATTTTGATGTTCCTCTACCCCGACGAGCACGAAATCATGAGTTGCCTCTTCGTCTTCACGCTGGGAGTGGAATTTGCCGTGTGGGCGATCATCGTGCCGATTCTTGCGGGTGGGTTTCATCGCGGCTGGTGGAAAAATATGATCAGCACGCCATTCGTCACGATCTTCCTCGCGCTTGCGCTCAATTGCGTGGGAGGCGTCGCGTTCATACCAACCACGGTCGCGAAAACGATCGAGTGGCTCGGACTCGCGCAGCTCACCATTCCGCTTATCGTGATTGGCGCCGTCATGTTCGATCAGCTTCGGGGTGGGCTGGTTCAATTCGGCGCTTTGAGAACGTGGCAGGTCGTCTCATGGACGCTCGTTTTTCGGTGTGTAGTTTTCCCTCTGCTCATGATTCTCGCGACGCGGTTTTTGGGTGGGAATCCTGCGCTTCAAAAGATATTGGTGATACAAGCCGCCATGCCGACGGCAATGATGCTCGTCATGTTTTCGAGGATCTATGGCGGCTCCACTTCCGTTGCCGTTCAATCTATCTTGAGCACAAATATGTTCTCTTTGGTCTCGACCGTGTTTTGGATATCCTTCGGAATGTGGGGGCTAAAACAACCATGGTGGTAGAGCAGGGCAGGAGGGCGCGGAGTTCCTGTACTCGTTCCCCTTCAAATTTCCGGTCTTACGCGACGTTTTGCGAGCCGTGGTGCGCAGTTCCAACGGCGGACGGATCCAGAAATTGCAAACGCGAAGCATGATAAAATCTCCACGCTCTCCCAACTTGCGATCGCTAGCAACGGACGTCTTCCGCCTCCGCAGACAAATCCGCATACCTCTTAAAAAACGGCATGGCAACCTCGTTCAGGAATTCATCCACCTGCTCAGGCGCGCGCCCAACGTATCGAGATGGCTCCAATGCCGCGTCGAGATCGACCTGCGCAAAAGCGGGATCCGACGCCAATCTCGCCATCAAATCGTTCTCGCCGCCTTCTTGCTTCACCACAGCGGCGGCAGCTTGCGAGTGGCACCGGATTCTCTCGTGGAGATCTTGCCGATCGCCACCCTTTGCGACCGCCTCCATCATGATATTCTCCGTCGCCATGAAGGGCAGTTCCGCGCGCAGATTCTTCTCGATCACCTTGGGATAGACCGCCATGCCGTCCACCACATTGCGATAGAGAATCAAAACGGCATCGATCGCGAGAAACGCCTGCGGCAAGACGAGTCGCCGATTCGCGCTGTCGTCGAGCGTTCGCTCAAACCACTGCGTCGCCGTCGTCATTGGCGGACTGGTTTGGAGACTCATCACAAAGCGCGCCAACGAGCAAATCCTCTCACTCCGCATCGGGTTGCGCTTATACGCCATGGCAGAGCTGCCGATCTGGTTCTTTTCAAACGGCTCCTCGCACTCCTTCCTATGCGCGAGAATGCGCAGGTCGGTCGCCATTTTGTGCGCGGATTGGGCAACGCCAGAGAGAACGTCGAGGACTTGAGAGTCCAACTTTCGAGGATACGTCTGCCCTGTCACGGCAAAAGAGGATTCGAAGCCGATTTTCTCGTTGACGAGCGCCTCCAAACGCCGCACCTTCTCCGAGTCGTTATGAAAGAGGGCGTAAAAACTTGCCTGCGTCCCCGTGGTTCCCTTCAAACCCCGAGTGCGCAGTAGCGCGAGGCGATGCTCCAAATCCTCCAAATCCAGGATCAAATCATAAAGCCAGAGGCACATTCTCTTCCCGAGCGTCGTTGGCTGCGCCGGCTGCAGGTGTGTGAACGCTAAACAAGGCAAAGCACGATACGTTTTCGCCGCATCCGCCAACGCGCGCATGACGTCGAGGAGCCTCGCAAGCACGAGACGCAGACTGTCGCGAATCAAGAGGACGTCGGTATTGTCCGTGACGTAGCAGCTTGTCGCCCCCCAATGGATGATTCCTCGCGCTGAGGGAGCTGCATCGCCGTAGGTGTGGACGTGAGCCATCACGTCGTGGCGTAGTTTTTTCTCGTACGCTTCCGCCGCCGCCCAATCAATGTCCCCCACATGCGCGCGCAACTCATCCAACTGCGCCTGAGAGATGGGCAACCCCATTTCCGCCTCGGCTTCCGCCAACGCAATCCAAAGTCTGCGCCACGTGCTGAATTTCCGCTGCTCGCTCCAAATCTCGCTCATATCTTTTGAGGCATACCGCGCGATAAGGGGATTCCTATACTCCGAATGATTAATATCCGACACGACAAACTCCAATCCGGGGACAAAACTCCCCTAAAAAAGACCTCATCAAACCTCTGCCAAAATCGGCAGAGGAGATAAATTTTGCGCAAAAAGCCTCCGCCTCCAGAGAATTACTGCACCGGAGGTGGTGTTCAATCGCCACAAGAAACTCGCTCAAGTCCACATGTTTGATTATTTCATCCACGGAGGATTGGTGGGGAGGTAGCCATTAAACTCGTCGAGCAACTCCTGCTGATACGCGCCCGCGAAAGTTCCATCGAAGAATCGATCAAGCCCCTCTCTCAAGAAACGTTCCCAACTCTTTTCCTCTGCGCCGGGGTTAATCGGGAAGAAAAGCGCGTTGTTTGCCTTGGCGGCTTTATAATCGCCAGGTGCGTCGCCGACCATGAGCGTGTGGTTCGGCGCATATTTCGCGGCATTCTCCAACACCTCCTTTTTGGTGCCGAATTCTTGCCCGCAAATCTCCGTGACGTATTGATCAATATTGTGTTCCTTCCACTCCCGAATCAACGCCTCGTTTGGCGTCTGCGAGACGCAAAGCACATCCGCGCGCCCCTGCATCTTCTGGAGTGATTCTCGTACGTAGGGGAACGGAGGCACGCCAAAGACCATCTCTTCGATAGACTTGTTGATGGCGAGCGACCAGTCGAGCGTTCGTTTCAAATCTGGATCGCCAGTCCGTTCCACCTCAGCAATGAGCGTGGGGTTGCCCAGTTTGGTCTCGCGAGCGATCCAATCCTTCAGCACTTGCGGCACGCAGACCTTCACGCCGCGCGCCCGAACCTCGGGGCGATTCGCCGTGAGTTCCAATTCCTCGACCAAGGCGGGGAAACGATTAACTCCTCTGCTTTGAGAATATAAATTCACGAACTCACACGCCTCGCGCGCGTATTTGCTCACGCCCTGGAGACCCCAATATAAAATCGTGTTCGGCGTAAAACACTCTTTTTGTTTGATTTCCATTGTGTCAAAAATGCAGCCATCGGAATCAAGACCAATGAAAAAATCCTGCGTTGGTTTTAGATCGTACATAATCAAATTTCTAAACAAAAGGTTAAACAATTGAAAAACGGCGGAACTGGTTAAATTCCGCCGCCTATTCTACCAAAAAAATCGCACAAGACAAGGGCGACTGCGCAAATTTCGCCCAAATTTATCCCGATCAGGGCAAAACCTCCCCACAAATCCACCACGTGTCGTTCGGACGTCGCCAAAACAACACGTGCGAAAAACCATCAAAACGTCCAAATGTCGAACACTATTTCACTTCATCGAGTTTCACGAACCGTTTCTCTTGCGCGCAGACGAGAGCGGCTTCGAGAATTCGGGCGGTTTGATAGGCGTCTTCGAACGTCGCGAGAGGAACGGTCGGCGTCTCGCCCGCGAGAACTTTCAAAACGTCGTACGCCATGTTCGTGAACGTGTGTTCGTAACCAATCAAGTGTCCATCCGGCCACCAGTTGGACACATACGGATGATCGGCGCCGTGCGTCGCGAGAATCGTCGTCCACCCTTGCACGCCCGTGGGTCGGCGAGCGTCGTAGTACTCCAACTCGTTCATGCGCTCAAAATTGAAGCGCAAGGAGCCTTTCGTGCCGTTGATTTCGAAGTAGTTTCGATTTTTGTTGCCAGTCGCCTGGCGTGCCGCTTCGTAGCTCCCGATCGCGCCGTTTTGGAATTTGGTGAGGAACAAAACGGCATCGTCCACCGTGACGTCTCCATACTCGGACGTGTCGCTTTGAGCACCGCCGATGATGTTTTGCTGCGAGACGATTCCGGAGAGCTTCTTGCGCTTTTCGACGAAGGTTTTGCTGATTGCGCCGCAGATTTCCTCGACTTCAACACCAGCGACGAATCGCGTCATGTCGACGATGTGTGCGTTCAAGTCGCCATGGGCACCGCTGCCGGCGAGGTTTTTGTCGAAGCGCCACGTGAGCGGGACGTTCTCGTCCGCCCAATCCTGAAGATAGGAGGCGCGGATATGGAGGATTTCGCCCAACTCGCCCGCTTTAACCATTTGATGAGCGTAGGCGACTGCCGGGACGCGGCGATAAATGAACCAAACGAACGCGGGGATGTTGTTTTCCCTCGCGGCTTGCGCCATGGCACGTGCGTCGTCGAGCGTTCCCGCAATGGGTTTCTCGCAACAAACGACTTTCCCCGCCGCCAACGCCGCTTTGGCTGGTGGAGCGTGCATGAAATTCGGCGTCACGATGTCCACCAATCCAATCTCGGGCGACCTGACGAGCGCTTCCCAATCCGTGGACGCATTCTGCCAGCCCCAAACCTTCGCGTAGGCGCCAGGATTCTCGGCTTCCTGCCCAAACACCGTGTGCATCACGGGCATAATTGGCGGTGTGAAGAATTTCGTTACCTGAGACCATGCGTTCGAGTGCGATTTCCCCATGAAACCTTGTCCAATCATGGCGACATTAATCGTCTGTGACATTTTAAACTCCTTGTTGATAAAAACATAAAACCTGCCGACATTTTATAATACTTCGCGTCGAAATTCCCAGTTCCGTCCGCCGTTGGAGCTACGCACCACGGCTCGCAAAACATCACAAAAAACGGGAATTTAAAGCACGATGAATATTGAGGATTTTAAGCGTCGGTCAAAAAGTATTCCTCTTTTCTCACGAGGACAACCCCCTCGCCTTTCCTCATGATAAGATATTTCCCCCGAGATTTCAAGTACCGGGGAGGGATTTTTTGAGAAAATTTTGAAAGTTGCCGATACATTTCGCCTAAATACGCAAAGTAGCCAACCTTGTAGCGTGACAAGTGCAAAATTCTCTAAAATTTATAAAAAGTTATCCATTTCGTGGGGGGCGTCTCTGTGTTTCTTTTTATTTTGTGGTATAATCAGGGGTGTGAGTCGGCTGGATTTATCACTATTTCGCGTGAAATTTCGTCATGCCGTCGGGAGAAAAAAAGAAGACAAAAAAGGGAATGAGATCAAAGATGAGTACAAATGGAGATCGTGCGTTTCCGACGCCGAGTGTGCGTCGCCTTCCGATATACCTTTCTCTTTTGCGACGTTTGTACCGCGACGGCTTGGAGTCCGTTTCAAGCACTAAAATCGCGGACGAACTGGGGCTGACGGGGATTCAAGTACGCAAAGATTTATCCATGACCGGGATCGTTGGACGTCCGAAGGTGGGGCACTCCATTTCCGAGTTAATCGAGCACATCGAGGGCTTTCTCGGATGGGACAAACGTCGGCAGGCATTTCTCGTTGGGGCAGGGCACCTTGGTGCCGCTCTTTTGGGATATAAAGGATTTGCTCAAGAAAATCTCGACATTATTGCTTCCTTCGATACCTCGCCCGAAAAAATAGGGAAGGTGATTTTGGGGCGCATGACGTACGACCTCGCGGAATTCGTTGCGATGACGAAAAAACACCACGTCCAAATGGCAATCCTGACCGTGCCGGCGTCCTGTGCTCAAGACGTCACGAATCTCATGGTCGACGCAGGCATTATTGGGATTTGGAATTTCGCACCAGTCCAACTCTCCGCGCCGCCGCATATTATTATCGAAAACGTGTCTCTTTCTTCGAGCCTTGCTATTTTGTCACAAAAACTCACGCAGCGCGAAGCGCAAACTCGTGGAAAATCGGAGGAGAAAAGTTAATGAAAAAAGAATACCTCATAACATTGCTGTTCATTTTTGCCGCACTGCTTGTCGCCTCAGCGGCTTGGATCCTTCAGGACGAATCGCGCGATCCGTACCAAGACAAAAGTCGTGTTGGGGAGCTTCTTTTCCCCGAACTCGACAGCATCGTCAAAGCCGCGTCACTCCAAATTGTCGATTTTGATGCCGCCTCTGGAGTCGCGAAACCATTCGAGTTGCGAAAAGTCAAAGGAGAATGGACGCTTCCTTCCCACTATAATTACCCCGCCAACGCTCAAGAGCAAATGATTCAGGTCGTAACGAGTCTCATGGAGCTTCGGGTGATTCGTCTCGTGAGCGAAGATCGCGCCACGCATGGAGACTACGGCGTGTTGGAGCCGGACGCCCAAAATGTCGGCGCGAAAGAGGGAAGCGTGGGAAAGAGAGTCGTGGTGCGGGACGAAAAAGAGAACGCGCTCCTTGATCTCGTGATTGGCAAGCAGGTTGATGAGGTCTCCAACAAACGCTATGTGCGTCGCGCCAAGCAAGACGCCGTTTATATCGTCGGGCTGGACCCGCAGTATTTGACGACCGATTTTGCCGAGTGGATTGATCGAGCGCTTTTGGAACTTCAGCCGTGGGAAATCTCGGGGCTTTATGTGAGAGATTATTCGATCGAGTCGCTCGAAATCGGTCCCACCGTGCGTGGGAATATTATGTTGAATTATGCCGATATGGAGCAGCCGGATTGGACGCTGGAGCGGTGTGAGCGCCCGACGGGGGTGGGATCGTGGCAGACGACCGGGATGCCCCCGGGCAAAGCGCTCGATCGCGAGAAGCTCCATGAGTGTATTGATGCGATTGCGGAGATGGAGCTTGCCAACGTGGTTGCGAAACCCGCCGAGGCGGCACAGGCTTTTCGCACGGCAGGGAACACGAAAATCTCTCAAGAGACGCGCGCGGCACTCGCCACCAGTGGTTTTTTCCCCGTCGAGGGACAAATTTTCTCCGTCCAAGGTGAGATTCAAACGTACACGAAACAAGGAATCGTCTATCTTTTGCGATTTGGTGCCTCGCCCGAGCCGGGATTGCGTTATTTGTGGATATCTGCGGATTGGTTCAAAGAGAGCCTTCCGCCGCCGAAGCTCGAACCGATCCCGGAATCCGATGCGGACAAGGCGATTGTCGAGGCGCGGAATCGGCTGATTTTGCAAGAACACGAGAAGAAACTCGAAGAGGTGCAAAAAAAGGTGGACGCGCTCAACGAAAAATTTGCGCCCTGGATTTATATCATTTCGGACGACTTTTTCAAAAAGATACATTTGGGATTCGACAACGTCTTCATTTCGGAAGAAGAGGCGAAAAAACAAGCAACGCCAGCAGATCAACACGCGCACGACGATCACGTGTGTGACGAGAATTGCGCACACCATCATCATGAGCACGAGTGCGACGAAAATTGTCCACACCATCACGCTGGGCACGAGTGCGACGAAAATTGTCCGCATTATTCGACGCAAGACGCGCAAGACACTGCGGGGGCGCAGAGCGCAGAGGGCACACAAAATGGCGGCGAGACGGAACCGACAGATGTTGCTCCCTAAAAACCACCCCAAAGGGCGCGACGCGCTGATTGGGTTTGGTGCGAATCTCGGCGAGGCGCAGAGTATGTTTCGTTGGGCGACGGACCAACTTCGTGCGTCGCCATGGATCGAGCGGCTCGATGCGAGTCGACTTCATCGAACCAAATCCATCGGGACGGAACCCGCGCCAGACTATTGGAACGCGGTTTTCAAGGTGCGTGTGGCGGAATCGACGACGCCCCAAACGTTGCTGCGATTTTTGTCTGAATGTGAAAATCGTGCGGGTCGAGCGCGAACTCGGCATTGGGGCGCGCGAAATATCGACCTTGATTTGTTGCTTTTTGGCGAGGAAATTGCGATAAATCCTCCGACGTGCATTGTGCCGCACCCCATGATTCCGTGGCGGAGGTTCGTTTTGGAGCCGGCACTCGAGATTGCGCCCCAGATGCGCCATCCGCTCGTCGATTGCTCGCTGCGTGAGTTGTACGATCGGCTCAACACAACCTCGCGCCCCAAGTGGCGGCGTATTCTGCGTGGGGATTTCGACTATTTCGAGTTTGAGTCGTGCGATTTTTGGGTGTGGGACTCGTCGGAATCCATTCCCCAAGAGTGCCTTCGTCGGGCGCGAGCGCTTCGTGTGCCGATTCTCAACAAAAATTGGGTCTGCCGGCAGCCGAGCGACGCGATGGATTTTGATGTGTTGGTTCATCTTGCGTTGAGCGAGTACGGAGCGCCCCCCGCTGCGCTTTTCGAAACTTCGTGAAAAACGGATTTTGGAGCGCGATGAGTAAAAATGCGATAAATATGGAAGTTGCAACGAATATCGACCAAGATTTAAACTCCAGAAGCTATCTTGCCGAACAGAAGAGAGGAGGGATCGTCTCTCCTCCGATTCCTCACGAAATTCCGCTTCCACGCTGCGATTTGTGCCATTTCGCGTGGAAATTCAGCGGCAGATTCGATCCAGAGGCATCGGCATTCCCACGGAAAGGATGAATTATGGATTCCCACGAATCTTCTCAGAATGAATTGGACGCGCTTCGCAAGGAAAACGCGTTTCTCAAGGAGCAGCTTCGCCAAGCCGCCACGATGATTTCGCTCGGTGAGTTGGTGAGTACGACGACGCACGAGTTCAACAACCTTTTGATGACGATCATCAATTATGCCGGGATGGGGCTTCGGAATCCCGACCCGCAGAGGCGTGACAATGCGTTTGAGAAAATTCTCTCGGCGGGGAATCGTGCGGCCAAAATCACGGCAAGCATCCTTGGCATGGCACGAAATCGATCGCCAAAACCCGAACTCTCCGACCTCGTGCGTCTGACGGAGGACGCTCTCCTTTTGCTCGAGCGCGAAATGAACAAATACCGCGTCCGCGTGGTGGTCGATTTTGAGAAAGATGTTCCGAAAGTCGTCGTAAATGGGTCTCAAATTCAAGAAGTTCTCCTGAATCTCCTCACGAACGCGCGGCAAGCGTTGCCGCACGGTGGCGATTTGATCATTAAAATCAAAAAGGAGAATCGAACCAACACGGTCGATCTTTCCGTGCGCGATTTTGGGACGGGCATTCCGCAAGAGACGCTCCAACACATTTTCGACCCATTTTTCTCGACGAAAGACGGTCCGGACCAAAGTGGCAAGGGTGGCACAGGGCTGGGGCTTGCGAGGTGCAAAACGATTGTTGAAGAACACCACGGACGCATTCTTGTGAATAGCACGGTGGGAAAAGGAACCCTTTTCACGATCAAGCTGCCGATTCCGAGAGAAGAGTCCCAAACGACATGATGTCCCCGCTCGCGGATGCCCACGTCCACTTTTGGGAGGGAATGGACGCTTCGCTTCGTGCGCTTCGAATTGAGCGTCTCGCCCTCCAATCCGTCGTCGAGCAGGATTGGGAGCCGATTTGTCGTTTCTCCCAACTCGCGCAGAATATCGAGCAAAATATCGTGACAACTCCCTTTTTGGGGATTCATCCTTGGTACGTCGCGCAGGCTGTGCCCGGTTGGGAAACGCGTCTCGTGAGTCTCCTCGAAAACCTGCGCGTCAATGGTGTGGCGTGTGGCATTGGCGAGATTGGTCTCGACAAGACGAAATCCGTTCCAATGGCGTCCGTCGTTTTCGAGGCGCAGCTCCAAATTGCGGTCGAAATGCGCCTCCCTGTTGCAATCCACTGCGTGAAATCGTGGAACCAAATTCTTCCCACGCTGCGTCGAATTGTAGGAAGGTCGCACATCCCGATTATTTTTCACAAATTCAACGGCTCGAAAGAAATCGTTCGAGAGTTATCACGTTGCAATGCGTGGTTTTCCTTTGCGTCCACGGCATCTCGGAAGTCGCTTTCTATCGCCCCTCCGTCGCGCGTTTTAATCGAGAGCGATGCGCAAAATGCGTCGCAGCTCGAGCAACTCACGCAATGGTATCACGAGGCGGCAGAAATTTTGAGAACGACGCCTGAAAATTTGGCGGCTCAGACGGTCTTATTTCTCGAGCAGATTTTTTAGCCCTCGCCATCATCTCGGCGCGTCAAAAATTTCTTCAAGCAGAGTTTGAGAGCGCCTCCTCAAAATCATAAATTCAAACAACCGCCCAGTTTGAGCCATTTTTTCGCATTTTCCCAGAGAAAAAACTTCACATTTCGCAATCGAGACCATAAACGCATCTTAAAGATTGTTGTCCGAGAATATCTATGTTTTAGTCCACTTTTTGTAAAACGGCATCGGAGTGCATAAAAACAAGAGTGAAACACCCATCAAAACTATCTCAAAAACAATTAAATTAACGAATATCAACTTTGCTGCGGAAATTCTTCGTTAAACCCCATTTTTGCAAAAAACATTCGATCACAAAAAACACCAAAAAAACGCATTTTTTCACTAAAAAGAATCAAAAAACGCAAAAGTGCGAAACGGGTCAGACACCTATTTTTACGCAACATGACATTTTTTTCGAATAGTGAGCTAAAATACTTTGAAAAATTCTAATCATACAACCTCGTAAAAACAAGGATATTGCGAAACACCCCACAAAAAGACATCATCTCTTTGATTTTTGAAAATTTGCGCAAAAACCATTCCCTGTGGCATTTTCCACCCCCAAAAGTATGCCTTCAAGACCCACCACCCGAGCCAAGAACGGAGCGAAGCGGATTTCTGGATGAATAGCCAAACGATTCTCCCACCCATCCAGAAATCTCGAATGCGAATTTTTTGAAGCGCCTGCTTTTTTGCGAAGCCCCCCACTTCTCTTTTGCGCGAGATTTTGGTATAATTGCGCTGTTGGTGGATTGTTCCAAACGAAAAACACATTTAACACGAGGATTTAAGCATGAAAAAGACGCTGATTTTGTTGGTTTTGTTGATGGTTCCGTGTTTGCTCTTCGCGGAGGAAACGGTGCGGACGTGGAAGTCGAAAACGGGGAAAACAATCATCGAGGCGACGTGGGACGCGGAGAATGATCCGGATGAGGAATACGTCTTTTTGCTCTCGCCAAAAGGGCGCTATCGATATCCGTTTCAAAAATTGAGCGAGGAAGATCAAAAATACGTCACCGACGGGCGCGAAAAGAGGGCGCAGGAGGAAATCGCCCCCGATTTGGTGTTGGCAAGCGAAGCGGCGGGCGTTCCTTCGGAAGGTCGCACGGCTGGCGAGCGTTTGGTCAAGACGATCAACGGCGTGGAGTACGCGTTTCGCTGGTGCCCGGCGGGGGAGTTTATGATGGGGAGTCCGGAGGCAGAATTTAACGAGGCTATGGATATCATCAAGGACGATTTAGGGGTCGATTTGCGTGACTTTGGATACAAAGAAACGCAGCACCGCGTGAAGCTGACGCAGGGTTTTTGGATGTTGGAGACGGAAGTGACGCAGGAGATGTGGGAG
>JAUNBK010000015.1:31358-56656 GCA_030527105.1 Planctomycetia bacterium | reverse complement strand
TACCGTCCGCCGTTGGAGCTACGCACCACGGCTCGCAAAGCGTCGCATAAAACGGCAATTTTAAAGGAGAACGAGTATATCTTCAAGAGAGAAAAAAGTGGAAAATCTCCAAGCAGACACACGCTGCAATGACAAAAAAATATCTCATTCTCCTTGAAATTTTGGCTTTCACGAAGTTTTGAAGGAGGACGAGTATCTCGGTCGTGAGAAGAGATCGCGCGTCTGAACTACGGGCTGCGCCCTCCGTTCACGGCTCCAGAGAATCTTGCCCCCCCACAAAAGCCATCGGTTCGACGCCCCCCCTTGTCTTTTGTGGAAAATCGTCTATAATGAGTCCTCTATTATTCCTGTGGAATTATAAGGCGATTTAATTGGATTTTTCATAGACCATTAGTTTTAAGAGGAAAAGATGTACGCGATTATTCGAGATGGCGGTCGTCAGTTCAAAGTCGAATTAGGAACAGAAATCCAGATCGACTATCGTGAAAATTTGGAGGGTGGCGCGGAATTCGTGTTCGACGATGTGTTGGCTTGTCGTACTGATAAGGAGTTATTGATTGGACAACCCACTTTAGATGTGGTGGTCAAGGGCGTTGTCGCAGAGTCTTTGACAAAAGGTCCGAAACTCTACATCCAGAAATTCCGTCGCCGCAAGACTTTGCGTCGCCGCACTGGACACCGCCAAAAGTACGTTACGATCAAAGTCACCCAAATCGGTGAGGAAAAAATTCCCGAAACCAAAGCGGAAGCCGTTCCCGAAGAGAGCAAGTAGGCAGCCTCTGGCGTCAACAGGGGAGTGTGAGTATCAAAAGCGGATTGCGAATTGCGTCCGCTTTTTTCATGTCGAGACGTTTGGTTTGGAGACGTTGTTCATGCGAAAACGGACAGTTGGAGAGAGTTTTATGAAAATCGCGCTTTATTGTCTGGTTTGTTTTCTCTTGTTTCCTCTCTTCTCTCCTCAGGTTGTGGCGCAGCGGGGAGGTCACACTCGCCCGGGAGAGAGGGTGGTGCTCAATGTCAATGGAGTCGCATACGCTTGGCGCTTTTGCCCCCCAAAAAGTGCGACGGGGCGCGACTCGAATGATGTGCGTGGTTTTTGGCTCTTGGAGACGGAAGTCACGCTCGATATGTTCGGCGATTTTGTGCGTGAGACAGGATACCACACAGACGCACAGCGTGGCGACGGTGGGTGGGGGTGGAGCGAGCCGATGCAGGATTTCGCACAGGACAGAGCGTTTTCGTGGGAGGACTTCGGGCTGCCTCAATCCAAAAACCACCCCGTTGCGAACGTCAGCTGGAATGATGCCGTCGCCTTTTGTGCCTGGCTCGGAAGGAAAATCGAGAAAGAGGTTGGACTTCCAAAAGCAGAACAATGGGAGCATGCGTGCCAAGCCGGGACAGAATCGGAATTCTATTGGGGAAGCGACCCAGAGAGTGCCGTGCAGTTCGAAAATGTTGCGGACGCCTCGCTCGCGCAGATTTTCCCCGACTGGGCAACGATCTGCGCAGACGATGGTGTCGCTTTTGCCGCTCCCGTCGCAAGCTATCGACCCAACGCTTGGGGACTCTTCGACATGCACGGCAACGTGAGAGAATGGTGCGCCGCGAGCGCAATTCGTGGAGGCTCATGGTTCTCCAGACCGCACACTTCAGCAACGGGATTTCGCACGAGTCCTGCTCCAAACGAGACAAACTATGATCTCGGTTTTCGCCCAATCGCAATAGGGCTTGAGACGCACATTGCACCTTGAAAAATTGGGCACCTTGAAATTCCGGCTTGAGAAATATCGTGCCGCCCGAAATTTCAAGGTGCAGAATCGCATTTGAGACGCTCTTAATTAACGACCATGTCGTGAAGCTCGTCGGAGAGCAGCTGCAATGCCTTCGCGCCGTCCTGCGCCTCGACGACGATGTTGAAACGCATCTCGGAGGTGTTGATCATGTCGATATTCACGCCGCCTTCGGCAAGAGTCTTCAAAATACGAGACGCAACGGTCGTGTGGCTCCTCATGCCCGTGCCGCTCAGCGAGATTTTCGCAACGTCCGGACACGCGACGGGAGGAGTGCAGCGGAATTCCTCCGCAATGTGTTGCGCCAGTTCGAGCGCGGCAGGTGCGTTCTCGCGTATGATTGTGAAGGTCAAATTTGTTTTTTGGTCGCCGCTGCTTTGGACGATCATATCAACGACAAAGCCCGCATCTGTGACGCGTTGGAAAATTCCCGCCGCCAACCCCGGAGTCTGCGGAAGGTCGAAAAGCGTCACACTCGCCTGCGTTTCGTCCAGCTGGATCGACTCGATGAGCAAATCTTCCATTCTCTCGATACGATTAATCATACGCACCTTCTCTTCGTCGGAGATGTGCACAAATTTTGCCGTTGGCTGCGCGTCCGCCGGCGCTTTGTCCAACCCAAAAGCGGCATGGACGGCCCGAAGCGCGTCGGTCGCTTGATCCTGAGAAACGAGAACAGAGACCTTAATCTCGCTCGTCGAAATCATCTGGATATTAATCCCCTTGTCGGCAAGCGTTTGGAACATCTTCTCCGCGACGCCGACTTGGCGCTCCATGCCGAGACCAACGATGGAGACTTTGGAGAGATGGTCGTCGTACGAAAAACTCTCGAACGCATCGGAGGCGGTCTGCTTCGCTTCCTCGAGCGCCTTGAGTGTTGCAGAAAGCTCGGCAGAGGAAATCGTAAACGAAATTTCGGCTTTTCCCTCCGACCCAACGTTCTGAACGATCATGTCCATGGCGATTCGACGATTGGCGATTGGTTGGAAAATACGATTCGCGGCACCTGGGCGATCTGGAACTCCTTGAACGGAGATGCGCACCTCGTCCTTGGCGATAGCGGCACCGCACACCGCTCTCTCGTGCGATTCTGGCTCGGAAACGATCATCGTGCCCGGCTCGTCGCTATAGCTTGCGCGCACATGGACGGGGACGTCAAAGTTTTTCGCGAACTCAATGGAGCGCGAGTGCATGACGCCCGCACCAAGACTCGCCATTTCGAGCATTTCGTCGTAGCTAATCTGCTTCACGCGCCGCGCGTCCGGGACGACACGAGGGTCTGCCGTGTAGACGCCGTCGACGTCGGTATAAATTTCGCACGACTCGGCATTCAACACCGCAGCAAGCGCAACAGCGGTCGTATCACTCCCACCGCGTCCGAGCGTGGTGATGTTGAAATCGTCGTCCACACCTTGGAATCCGGCGGCAATGACAATGTTGCCCGAATTCAGCGCCTGACGAATGCGCTCGGTGGAAATGGATTGGATTCTGGCTTTCATGAAGGAATTGTCCGTCTTGATTCCGATTTGCGCCCCCGTCATACTGACGGCTTTGTGCCCCAGCGACTGGATCGCCATTGCCATGAGAGCGACGCTCACTTGCTCGCCAGTGGACAACAACATGTCCATCTCACGAGACGGCGGATCGTCGTGAATCTCTTTCGCCAACGCGATCAATTTGTCGGTATTTTTCCCCATGGCACTCACGACCATGACGACTTGGTGCCCTTCTTTTTGCGCACGAATCGCTTTTCGCGCAGCTGCGAGAATTTTTTTGCTGTCGGCGACACTCGTTCCGCCAAACTTCTGAATTATAATCGACATTTTTGCACCGTATGGTATAAAAAGGTGTTGCGTTTGTGAAAAAAAGTTGATTTGTAGTGGCAAGGGCTAGCCAAGAAAGAATTCCATTAATCGGAAGCCTTCCTCGAAATGGACATCACTCTGCGCCGCAGCCGACTCGTTGTATTCGAGAGGCGAATTCGGCTCAAGACCCGTCCCGCACGCAATCCACGGAACATTTTCATGGGAGTGCGTTTTGGTTCGTACGGGCGTTGGATGGTCGGGAGTCACGAGAATTCGATATTCTCCATACGATTTCAACGCCTCATGAATCGGTCCGACGATGTGCTGATCGATTTGCTCCAAAGCGTGTTTTTTAGTGTCGGGCGCGCCATCGTGCCCCGCCTCGTCGGGTGCCTCAATGTGGACGCACACGAGGTCGTGCGACTGGAGCGCGCGGACTGCCGCCTCCCCCTTGCCACGATAATTTGTGTCCGCAAAACCCGTCGCCCCAGGGACGTCGATCCGCTCCCAACCCAAGACGGACGCCAGCCCTCTGAGGAGATCGACCGCCGTGATCATGGCTCCCGTTTTTCCGTATTGTTCCCTAAAAAGCGGCATATTCGGTCGCAATCCTTGCCCCCAGAGCCAAATGTCGGTCGCCGGGAGTTTGTCGGTCGCGACGCGCTTTTTATTGACGGGGTGGTCTTCGAAAATCTTGTGCGTCTCCGCCATGATATCCGCAAGTTCGACGCTGCCCGGTCCGAAAGGGTGCGCGTTGAGGATGGAGGCTCCGCTAAAATCATGCGGCGCAAACGACCGCGTGGTCGCGCGTAGCGGGGCGGGAGACGAGGGGGCATCGCGCCAAACGACGATATTCCTATAACTCACGCCGGGATAAAACGAAATGGCGTCGGTTCCCAATTTTTCCTGCGCGGCTTGGAGCAATTCCGCCCCTTCTGCCGAGGAGATTTGCCCCGCGTTAAAACTCCTCATCTTTCCGTCGAAAATTGAGACGAGATTGCATCGAATCGCCCAATCGCGCGGGCCAAGGTCGATTCCCATGGCTACCGTTTCGAGTGGAGCGCGACCGGTGTAGTATTGCTGCGGATCGAACCCCAAAACGCACATCGTCGCCACGTCCGACCCTGCCGGGAGATTCATCGGCGTGTTGTTCGACCACCCGACAATACCCTGACGCGCGATGGCGTCCATGTTCGGCAAAAAAGCGGCTTCGAGTGCCGTCCGATTCCCAAGCGCCGGGATTGGCTCGTCGGCACATCCGTCTGGAAGTATGATTGCGTATTTCATAAAATTTTCTCAACTGAATCCATTGAGCGTCTGCAAGAGGGTTCAACTCCGCGAGGCACGGAGCGAAGCCACTCTTTCGCCGCACATTATACCACATCAAAAAAATCCTTCTATTAGGGGCACCCCCATTTTTCGTATCTTTTCGATAAATTATTGGCGTTTAGGGAAGACTTTGGAAGGAATAATGACACAAATCGGCAACATTCTGAGGAAATGTTGGAAAAAATTGAGAAAAATTGAGAAAATCCCCCTCCCACTCCTTGCTTTTTGCGGGGGAAAGCGGTACAACAGGAGTACTATATTCGTCGTGCGTTAAAATTCCCGTTTGACGCACCTCGGCTCCACACTTTTCTGTGGAAACTCAAGCATATTTGAGCGCCAGTATAGGAGAGCGGGGAACCGCATTTTTGATTCGTAACTTTTGGAGAGGTTTGATAATGAGTAGTGACAATCCGATGTATCGTTCCGTGAGTGTTTCGAAGGACAACGTCCGCGCGGCGGCGGAACGCGCGTTAGAAGCAGGGAAAGGTGTGTTCCGCATGGCGCCAAACTGGGTGCCGAGAAATTTCCTCCACCCAGGCAAAAGAATCAAGCTCGCGCCGGACGATTGGTATGCCCTCGGCGTGCATCGCGGCGGCATTGATGAACGCTGGTTTTCGTCCACCACTGAGGCAATGAACGACAATCGCACCTGGGACGAGGGGTTGAGTTGGTGCGTGTTTGAAGGGGAGCGCTTTTTGCTTCGTGATGCGGTCGCTGAGCTTCAGGGGCGTGTCGTTGGGGACGCCATTTGGAATCAATACCACCGCTGGCCCTGCTACTCCAAATTCTTCGACAATGCAGGACCGATTCCGCACCACATGCACCAGTCCGAGGAATTCGCGAAGCTGACGGGGCAAGAGGGGAAGCCGGAGTCCTATTATTTCCCACCGCAGCTCAACGCGGCAGAGAATCATTTTGATTATACGTTCTTCGGTTTGAATCCCGGAACGACCAAGGCGGACATCGTGCGTTGCCTCGAGGATTGGAACAAAGGGGACAATGGCATTCTCGATTATTCTGCGGCGTATCGTCTCAAGCGCGGCACGGGCTGGGCGGTCCCCGCAGGAGTCCTTCACGCTCCAGGGTCGCTCTGCACCTACGAACCGCAGTGGGGATCCGACGTCTTTGGGATGTTCCAATCCATTGTCGAGGGGCGCCAAGTTCCGTGGGATTTGCTCGTCAAAGACGTTCCGGAAGAGAAGAAATTCGATTTGGACTTCATCGTGAGCCAGCTCGATTGGGAAAAGAACGTGGACCCCTATTTCAAGCAGAGTTTTTACATGGAACCTGTCGTGGATGAGGCGTCGAGCGGCGATGGATACACGGACCGATGGATTGATTATAAACTTTTCGATGGCAAACAATATGTCACCGCGAAGGAACTCACGATCGAGCCGGGCGCGAAGTGTGTCTTGAAGGACCCGGGCGCGAGTGCGTGGATTTCGGTTCAGGGTTGTGGTACGATCAATGGTCTGCCGCTTCAAACGCCCGTGATGATCAAGTTTGGCGCAGAGACGAACGACGAGTATTTCATCACGGCGGAGGCTGCTGCACAAGGTGTCGAGATCGAGAACTTGGGCGCGGAGCCGATTGTTGGACTAAGGTATTTTGGTCCCGACACGCACGATTATGCGCGTCTGCCGAAGTAGCAGAAGCCGCATTTCTCAGAGGGTTCAAAATGGGGGCGTTCGCACGGGTGCCCCTGTTCTTTTTCTATCGAAGTTCGATCTCGCATAAATACTCGGCTCTATGGTTTTCTTTTGGAAAATCGCCCCCCTGCCGCTTGACAACGCGATTTCTCCATGGTACAATTGGGGCGATGAGTATAGCAACCACCCCAACAAAGGATTGTATTAAACAAGAAAGTATATATGCTGGTTCAAAGCATTCTTCTCGACAATGGAGCAGCTAAAACGTCCATTCAATGTCGACGTTATCTTGGGAACAAGTATCGGCTGCTTCCTTTCATTGATTCGGTCATTTCGCAGCAGTGCGAGGACGTGAAATCGTTGGCGGATATCTTCGCTGGAACCGGTGTTGTTGCGTCGTTGTATCCAGAGAAGAGGATTATCACGAACGACATTCTGTTTTGTAATTACCTTTGTCATGTTGCGTGGTTCGGCGAAGAGAATTTTTCCATGGGGAAAATTCTCACTCTGACGGAAGAATTCAATCGTCTGGAACCTGATACAGACAACTACATGTCTGAAAATTTCAGGAACACTTATTTTAATCTTTCCACATGTCGTAAAATCGGCGCCATTCGGGAAAACATCGAGCAACAATACCAATCGAAACGGTTGAATTTCCGGGAGTACGCTCTTCTGATCGCCTCCTTGTTGTACGGAATGGACAAAATCGCCAACACCTGCGGGCACTACGATGCGTTTCGTCGAGGCGTGGAATTGTCGGGAGAATTGGAAATGAAAGTCCTGGACGTCTCAGAACAACGATCCAATCGTGGAAATCGGTGCTACAATGAAGACGCGAACATTCTAGTAAGAAACATTCAGGCGGATTTGGTGTATATCGACCCACCGTACAATTCGAGGCAGTACAGCGATGCGTATCATGTTTTGGAGAACGTGGCGCGTTGGGAAAAGCCAGAAGTGTTCGGCGTAGCACGAAAAATGGATCGTGGATTCCTGAAAAGTCGCTACTGTACGCGGGCAGCAACGGCGGCGTTTCGGGATTTAATCGAGCATATCCGGGCACGATACATCTTGGTTTCATACAACAACATGGCGGAGAGCGGACATGGTCGTTCCAATGCCAAAATTTCCGATACTGAATTACTATCCATTTTGTTGGAGCGGGGAGAGGTGCAGGTTTTTTCGACCGACTACAAAGCATTTACGACAGGAAAATCCAACCGACCTGAAAACGAAGAAAGGCTGTTCCTTGTATCTGTTCGATGATTGGAAGTGCACGAAAAGAATCGCCTCGCCGCTGAAAAAGTATGCTGATAGCGCGATTCGTTATTTTCGTTTAACGAAATATGTTTTTATAATGCTTCTCGTTGAAATTTCCGGTGCCGTCCGCCGTTGGAGCTACGCGCCACGGCTCGCAAAGCGTCGCATAAAACGGGAATTTTAAAGGAGAACGAGTATATGAGAGACACCTCGACGTATCGTTTGCCGTGGGAAAACGTCGAGGAACTACAGCAGATCGCAACCAAAATCATTACGGACATTCATGCGCTGCAATCCGATTTGGGTCAGGAGGCGGGGACCTTTTATCTGGCAGATACGATTGAACTTTTGGAAAAGCAAATTTTGGAATTGCGGAAAAAGAGGTCGGATTTGCTGGTGAAAGACACAAAAAAGTCGTTTGATTTGGGGGAAAAGATTGAGGAAATTATTCAAAAGCTGCAAAACATTCGAAATCTTCCAGAAAAACCAAGCATTGCGTTGGAAAAGTACGTTTTTTTGGCTCTGATTGTTTTGAACGATGCCATTCGAATCCAAACAAACGCACCGCTGGGTGATGATAACGAATTAACCTACACTGCCCCGGCAAATGTGCCCGATATTGAGTGCGAGTACCTGGATTTTCACAGCATCTGCGAAGTTACTATGCTTACGGGAAGGAATCAATGGTATAATGAAGGTCAGCCCGTTATGCGTCATTTGAGAGATTTCGAAAGCAGGCACCGGGACAAACCCACCTATTGCCTTTTTGTTTCACCGAGCCTTCATCAAATGTGTCTTTATGAATTTGTGTTTGATTTATACTGGCATTCTAACGTATTTGTGTTTTCACAAAAGGCGAGGAGCCGTGGCACGTAAGCTCCAACGGCTCACAACACTCCGCGCGAAACGGGGGGGGGGGGACATTGACTTTTCCTCGACAACTTGGTATAATCCCTTTGTGGGACCTCTGCCGTGGGGGATCGTCGCTTTGACGAAATACTTTGCCGTGTTGCTTTAAGGAGTGTTGTCGATGTGTCGTTTTTCGTGTTTTTTCCCTGCTTTGTTTTTCTGCTTGACGCTCGCTTTGGGAGAGGAAAGAGAGTTTGTCGAGCCAGTGGATGCGTCTGGAGCGCCCTCGACTTTCTATAGACCTTTGAATCCCTCCGAAAAGGAAGTGGAAAACGCAAAAAAAGTCCTCGAAAAGGCTTGGGAAATCTCCGACTCGACTTCGGTCGAAACTCTCCGGCAAGTGGTGCAATGCGCGCTCGGACAAACAACGCTCCCTGATGAGCTGCGCGAGGCGACTCGGAAGTTGTATCTGGCGGATCAAAAGAATTATCAACTCTTTCTCACTCAAAAAGCGAAGCAAGCCGCGCGGCGTCTCCTCTCACACCATGACGCCTCGTCGTCGGATAGAGAGATTGGTTGGCGACTCTTTTTGGACACGATTGCCATGGAGTGCCTCCAAAGTGGTGCCCAAAATGCGCAGATGAACGAAGCATTGCGGGAGTTGGAGGCGTTGCCGGAAGAGTTGCGATATCCTGCGCGCAAAACCGTGGTCTGGCGGCTCGATCTTTGGAAAAAACTCTCACGCTCCGAGCCTTTTTCGCTCCAGGACGTGCAAAAGTTCGCGGAAGATGGACTTTCGAACGGCATCTTGAACGCGCGGATGCTTCTTGAGCTTGTCGACATTTGCGCGGGACCCGCGATGTTGGACCCCTCCATTTTGCAGCTTCCTGACCCGGCGCAGGCAGAGGCATTCGCTCAAAAAGCCGCCGAGTGGCGTTGCTCGGGGAGATTCACTCCCGAGGAACGTGAGACGTTTCTTGCGAATTTGGAGGTTTTTGTCTGCGCGTGCGAATTGTGTGTGGAACTGCGCAAAATGAGAGAGCTTGGATCGCTCGACGCCTATTTGGGGAAGTCGCGTGGTAAACTGGAAGGGATTTTCGAGCGTATTGAGGCGACGTTCAAGAAACTCGCGGATCAAAAGAACCTCCGACTCACGGGAGCGTTCGAACGTCTGCTCGTTTTCACACCCCCTCTGGGAGAAGTTTTTCCTGAGCGTAAGGAAGGATTTAAGGCAACCTTCGTGCGAATGATTCAAAATTGTCCGCTAGAGGAAATGGCGGAGTCGCAACGCGTTCAGTATAGGGAAGATTTGATTAAAAACTGGTCGGGTGAAACTGGACGATGAGTACGATTTTGCCGATACTTCGGATCCTCTACGTTCGCGTCTCCTCGAAGGCGAGCGTAGCGCTACGTGCCGCGTTGGAGACCGTCGTGGGAACAGAGGCGAAATTGAGGGAAGCGTCCTCGGCGTTTGAGGGTGTGGATATCCTTCAAAACGAAACCTTTGACGCAGTCCTCGTACACCACGCGCCGCCGAAGCTCGACGCGTTAAATTTCGTCTCGGGTTGCCGAACGAGCGGTGTTGCGACGCCAATGATCGTGTTGGGGAGCGTTCCCGAGGCGCGCATTCTCTCCGCCGCGCGCAACGTCGGGGTGGATGAGTACGTGTTGCTCTCTGCCGCCACGCCAGTGGACTTGCTTTGGAAAATCTCACGTGCAGTGAAATACACAAACGCAACGAGAGAGTGCCGAGAATTGCGGGAGAAACTCCACAAAATCGTCCTGCGAGAAGCGAACGAAAATATTCAATTCCTCGAAGAGCAGGCGCAAATCTCCACACCTGGTGTCGCCATTGAGGAAAACGAAAGTGGCGGATCTGCATTGGCGGACGTCTCGCGGGAATACTCCGCGCTGCTTCGGCGCTACATACCGATGGAGTCCGAATATTTTGGTCCAGAAGTATGCGCCTTTGCGCGAAAACTCTCGCAGTCGGGCGCGTCGATTGCCGAGTTCCACCAAATCCACGTGAGATTGGTGCTCGAAATGCTTCGTACGTTGGACGCCAAACGCTCGCGGTGGCTCATGAATCGCGCACAAATGTTGTTCGTCGAGACGCTCATCGCGGCATTTGACCACGAGCGCGCCGGTCGCGAATGAGCGCGTAGCCAAAACTACGCGGCATCCGCAACTTCGCGCTTTGCGTTGTTTCTCCGCAGGACGCTATACACTAGAACGCCTTTCGATTTCTGCGCGTTCGTCTTGCGTCTGACTCTTTCACTCCGCCGTCGTCCATAGGGACTTCTGCCGACTCCTGCGACAAAAGCGGCTTGGTGGATCGGAACCCAGGCAACTCGTCGCGCTGCAAAAGACGATTGATTCTCATCTCAATGCGCGTCAATTCGTTCCCTTCCTCCGGCGCAACGAACGTGAAAGCGACGCCTTCGCGCCCCATTCTGCCCGTTCGACCGACTCGGTGGACGTAGTCGTCACAAAATTTGGGAATGTCGTAATTAATGATGTGCGAGATGTTCGAGACGTCGATGCCTCGCCCAACGACGTCCGTCGCGATGAGGTAGCGCGTTTTGCCTGCGCGGAAAGAATCCATCACTCGATCGCGCCGTTTTTGCTGGAGGTCTCCATGAATGGAGGCGACACCCTGCATCACTTTTCCCAATCTCGTGGCGACTTTCTCCGTCCCGCGCTTCGTTCGGCAGAAGATAATCGCTTGCTTGGGCTGCTCGCGCTCCAACAAACGCTCGAGAAGCTCGAACTTCTGATCCGGTTCCACCGTGAAATAAAACTGCTCGATCGTCTCGCTTGCAATATCCTGATGAGAGCAATCGAGGATTTTTGGTTCCCTCATGTATTTTCTCGCAATGGATTCCACCGCTGGCGGAATCGTCGCGCTCAATAATAACGTCTGACGCGATTGCGGCGCGGCACGCAAAATCTTTTCAATGTCGGGACGAAAACCAATGTCGAGCATTCGATCCGCCTCATCCAAAACGACGATCTTGAGCCGACCCAACTTCAACGATCCGCGATTAATATGATCCATCACGCGACCAGGCGTGCCCACGACAATATCTACCCCCTGACGCAACACCTGAACCTGCGGCGGGAGCGGCTTTCCTCCATAGAGCGCCACGCTCTCCAAATCCGTATATTTGGCGAGCTTCTCAAACTCATCACGCACTTGGACCGCCAACTCTCGCGTGGGAGCCAAAATGAGTGCCTGCGGGTCGAAACAATCCTCGTCAAACTCCATCATTTGCAAAATCGGAATGGCAAACGCTGCGGTTTTTCCCGTGCCGGTCTGCGCCTGTCCCATCACGTCGCGCCCAGAGAGCACCTCCGGGATGAACGCCAACTGAATGTTCGACGGCGTGTCGTACTGCGCGTCCGCCAGAGCGAACAAAATCTCACGCGAAAGTCCCATTTTTCGGAAGGCGGGGGAAAGTTGCCGTTTCTCGGCTTTCGAGGGGCTTCTCTCTTCCGAGGCGCGTTTGTTGGGCGCGGGGGGCGTCTTTTGCTCCCGCTTCGACTCTTTCTCTGGACGAATTTTCTTCGTTGCCGATTCATCTTGCACGAGAGGTTTCTCTTGCGTTGGCGCTTCTCTCTCGCGCGACACTTCCAAAGCAGGCGCGGGACGCTGCGTTTTCGCTTCCTTCAACGTTTGAGGCTCCTTGGGCGCACGCTCTTCGTCGAGGTATCTCCCAAAAGTGTGCTCCTGAGTTGGCGCATCCATTTTGGATATCTGAGCGTTTTCGTCCTTCTTCGAGCGCTTCGAACGCCCTTTTTGCTGCTTGTCCTCTGGAGCGGGAGGCGGGGTGGTTGGAACAACGACGTCCGCTGGCGGCACAATCGGCGGCACAATCGGCGTTGGGACCAATGGAGCCAAAGCGCTCTCGTCGACCGCCAAAAGTCGCGTCTGAATCTCCGCCATAATCCGTTGCGACTCCAAAAGCATCTCCATCGCCAACTTTTGCTTCACCAGCAACTCCTCGCGAGTGAGTCCCGAGACGGGCAGCGTGGCGGGAGCAGGAGCAATGGACGGCGCGACCACCACGGGCGCGGGCGATTGCGTTGGAGCGTCGCCGGGCACGGGCGTTCCTTCTTGGACGGGCTTCTTTCGATCCCCTCCTCTGCCACTTTTCTTGTGTTTTTTCCCCTCGCTCTTTTCTCCCTTTTCCTCTCTTCCCGGTTTCGGAGTTTTTTCTCCTCTTTCTCCTCTTTCGCCCTTCTCTCCTTTCTCGCCTCTTTCGCGCTTTTGTCCTCTTTCACTCTTCGCGCGTTTTTCGCTTTTTTCGCCACGAATGGAGGGGAGGACGGACTCCAGTTTCTTCTGAATGTCCTCTTGGAAGTAGAGCGACTCGGGAAGTTCGTGCCTCTCGGAGACAACGATATTGTGGTACGAGGGAAGCTCCAAATCCTCGGAGCGCACGCCGGGAGGGAGCTTGATTCCCTTCTGACGCGCCTCGTCTTCGACCGACTTGTGGATTCTGGAGGAGGCGACACGCAACCCGTCCACCAGAACAACGCTGCCATTTTTGCGCGGGTCGACGGAGGGATTCGACGCGATGCTCACCTTCTTTTTTCGGCGCGAGGAGCGTGCAGACACAGGCGGTGCGTCGTGAGAGTTTTTCGCAAGCATCGCATCAATATCCTCTTCTCGAAGAGAGAAGGGTTCATTCTCTGGCGCAACACCAGCACTTTGTGGGCGCGGAGCGCGAGCCGACCTTTTGGCGTCGGGCGCGGGGGCGTCCATTAAAATTTCGTCCATCGGGACGACGACCGAGGAGGTCCGGGGAGACCGATTCGAACGTTTTCTATTCATCATAATTTTTCTGCGTTGAAAAGAAACCTTTATTCTTCCATCGCATGAATCCAGCGTTCCAATTGTTCAAACTGTCGCACAAATCCTTGTTCGTCCACCCCGATAGGACTCTTGAAGAAACATGCGAGGAAATCCATTTTACCTTTGAAATTTTTCCTTCTTGCAAGCTCGGTCAAACGCGCCAAATCTAAAACGAGTGGCGCCGCCAACAAAGAATCACATCCCTGCCACGTGAATTGAAGCGTCATTGGCGTACCAAGGAACCCCTCAAAATGGATGTGGTCCCATGCGGTTTTCCAATCGCCAAGGCTTTTTATGTACTCAATCGAGACGAGCGTCTGCGGCTCGTACCCCAAGATTTGCGTGAGTAAATGATTTTTGCTTGCAACTTTCGTTGCTTTGTTACGCGGATCGTCGAGAACAACACCATCGCGATTTCCGAAGATGTTGTGCCCAACCCAACTCATGACGTTCAAATTTCGATGAGCAAACATGGGGGCTAAAACACTTTTCATGAGCGTTTCGCCAGTTTTTCCGTCGTTTCCCATGAAACGCGCATTCTTGAGCTTCGCCAACTCCTCGAAAGCGGGCGGGGTGGCGCCCAACGATGGAGTGAAGTTGATAAAATCGCAGCCCAACTCAAGCGCAGCGGCGGCATAAAGCGTACTTGCCGAGACGACCGGAGGGGCAGCAGAACGCAACAATTGCGAAAAAGCTTCCCAGCGTGTCCATTCTTCCAAGCGCTTTTCTCGCTCTTCTTGCGAAAGCTGCGCCAAGATGCCGTTGTCAAAATAAGAGCAGACCGGCTCGGTAGACATCAAATTCACGACAATAACATGAGCCAGATCGTTGTCTTGCGCAAACGCGCGCAAATCAGCCTGAATGGCATCGATCATATCTTTCGCGGACGAAACATCATCGCGCCAACGATCTGCCATTTTCTCAACGACGCTTCCGCTCCCTGCCAAAAACCCGGGCAAGACACGAGCGTCCAACGCGTCCAAATCGTCCTTGACTCGCTCAATTGCGGCAGGATCAATCGCTTTTTGGCGCGCCAACTCCTCGGCAGATTCTCGAAAAGAACCCTGGCGAATTTCGTGTCCACCAACGACAAACTCAGCCCACTCTGGGAGATTTGTTCGAGCGAACATCGGAAGCTCCGTGGTTAAACCAACAGTCGAGATGGCACTACGCTGCAGGTTCAACAACCCAGTTGCTGCTGTTGTCGCGACGCCGCCCCATGCTCCAATGATCCATAGCCCTGTTCGATTTGTGCTCATAGTTTTAAATACTTCGCGCTTGAATTTCCGGTCGGAGCCCGCCATTAGAGCGACGCACCAAGGCTCACAAAACTTCGTGAAAACCGGATTTCTAGAGGACGATGAGTATAAGTGAAAAAGTCTCTACTTGTGCTGCATAATAATGCGTAACAAAACCTACTCCTTCATTATACCATATTTTACGAGAAAAAACAGGCTAAAACCGACAGAAACAGCAAAATTTTCCCAAAAAAGAAGGAAAAAGATAAAAAAGTGCAAAAAATAAGCGTCCGTCCCCTTCTGTTCCGCAAGATTGATCGCAGCAAAGTACAAAACGTGACGCAGTTGCGCTCATTGCACTCCAACATTTCGCTCTTCACAAAGCTTCGCGCAAAACGGGAATTTTAAAGGAGAACGAGTATAACAAGAAGCATTATCAAGTAGGCAGACTATAAAAAAACTCGAAATTTTGGGGAAATTTCCCCTCTCCACAATAGATTTCTACTTGACACCAACACTATTTGTGTTAGAATGTGGGTAGTGTGATGCTTTGCGTTTACGATTTTAGTTTTGCCCGCCGTTGGAACTCCACACCGCAGTGGGCGGCACCGAAAATTCCAACGAGAAGTATTATACTCATCGTCGGTTAAAATTCCCGTTTTGCGCGACGCTTTGCGAGCCGTGGTGCGTAGCTTTAACGGCGGACGGAACGGGAAATTTCAACGAGAAGTATTAAAAACCTGGTCTCTGACGATGTCTCGCCAGAACAACGAAATGGAATAGAAAAATGAGTGGTAATTTTAACGGTCAATATCCTCACGACAACGCATATTCTGGGGCAGGAAAAACATTTCCACCTCCATACAACCCCCACCAAACGGGAAGCTACTACACCCCCAATCAATACCCCACACCTGGTGGATACTATAGCGGTCAGCCCATGTACCCCGGACAGTATGTACAACCTGGCGGAGAGTACAAACACTCTGGGTGCGGAATCGCCTCCCTTCTCATCGCGATAGTGTCCGATGTGATTCTCTTCTTCCTTCTCTGTGTATCGGCTCACCTTGTTGAGGAGGGGTATGGGGAATCCGACGAAGTGATCATCGTGGGGCTTGGCTTCCTCTCCTTTATGTCGCTTCTGGTTGTATCCACGATACTCGCGATAATTGGTCTGTGTCAAGCACGCCGCAAGATGGTTTTCCCTATTTTGGGGTTGTTTTTTTCCGTCGTACCGTTAGTGATTCTTATGTTCCTCATGTTTCTTGGAGTCGCAATAGAGTAGCTGTTTAGAGGGTGAACCCTAAACGCACACAGCAAAGGTGGCAACGCAGGTCGTGAAATACGCTGCACTGTCACCCTGCTCTTTTATGCTCATCGTACTCTATAATATACTCGTTCTCCTTTAAAATTCCCGTTCTGCGCGCACGGCTCGCAAAACCGAAATCTCCAACGGGAAGCATTCCATCAATCCTCAGATTCTTCCTCACCAAGGAGTCCCTCTTCAAATTCGTTCGACATGGGTTCCCCCTCCAAAGTTCTCAGCAAAAGGCGCAAAATACCAATATCTCCTTCACCATGACGCACAAATCCCGCATCGGTCAGGGTTTTCGTCATTTTATCAGAGTCGGAAAAATCTGCGGGGTAATGGCTATGCCAAGGTACTTCATTTGCTCCCGATTGAATCAAAAACTCGACAACATCACAATTGTCGGAAATGATTGCATAAAAAATGGGGGCAGGTTTCTTTTGAGACACGCTTATACCACCAGCCCCGTTGACATCAGCACCGTGCACAACGAGCAGTTTAACGGTTTCGATATCGCTGACTCTGGACGACACAATCGTTTCAGATTGCAAGGAGGGCAGCAAATGAGGAGACAGGGAAGGTATGCCGGGAAGAGTATCCATCCTTACTGTATAAGAAGTTAGTTTATTGCCAGAGGCTATGTGAAGCGGAGTCATTCCATCTTGATTTTCAATATTTACTTTCGCGTCAAGAACCTCCACCAACATGTGAGTGACAAGAGGGAGATACTTCTCTACAGAGAAGTGCAAAAGCGTGTCCCCAGAAGCGTTCTGTTGGTCGATATTAGCCCCCGCCCTGGCAAGGTTGTGGATGGTCGAAACATAGTATCTTTCGATGTTGGTGCGACGGTCGATGGATTGTATTTCAAGCCTGCTGCGTCTCTGTTCGAAAGAGGAGTCCTCCTTGTCCAAAGCTTCAATTTGCGCCGCCGTCGAGGCATACAAAGTCTGAATCTCTTCCTGCATTTTTTTGACCACCGTTTGGAGAAACGTGTCCCCAGACTCCCCCAGTTCGCTCAAATCAAGTTTACTTTGCGCGAAAATAGGAATAACATTTTGACGATTTGCAATCATTCGCCGAAATACATCCAAAACGTTACAATCCAGGTCGACGTACGTATTAATCAAGTCAACATAGCTTTCTAAACGATCCAGCGGCAAACTGGATAGCTGTGGAGACGATGAAGATTCCAGTATCTCAGCGATTCGGTCCGTCAGAGCACTGGCATCTCTCAATTGATACTCCAGCGGAGTGAGTCCCTCGTTGTTTTCGTTCATAAAGCCTGCGCCGTTTTGGATGAGCGCGCGAATCGTTGACTCCGATGAGACCAAATGGAGCGGCGTGTTCCCGTCGTCATTTTTTGCATTGATGTCTATGCCGGCGTCCAAAAGGAGTTTCATACATTCTCCGTCGTAACAATTCAACAGAGTGAATTCATGGTCTTTGGTGAAAACCGGCGGCAAAACTCCTTTCTCAAGAAAATACGGCAGCAATGTCCTATCGTTGAGGAACAGACATACCAACGGATATCCATCAGACGCAGGAATGTCCAGTTGAGCCACCTGCACGATCGCGACAAGCAGATCTTGAGGAGCTGAACCTCCTACAAAATGGTACTCTAGCAGCCCCATATTCGTTGACGTAACACACTTATCATCCGCCCCCTTTTCCAGATAATACTCATAAAGATCTGCGGACGAGACATAAAATAACACATTTTTCCCCTCGGAATCCTTCGCGTTTAGATCAAATTTTGGTGATTGAAGGAACGTGTCAACAACTTCCCTGTCAGTAAGGTGGAAGAACAAGGGAGTGTCGTCAAGAAAGAGGTTGGGGTCACCTCCCGCCTCCAGAAAAGCAACAAAATATGCTTTTTCGTTGAGATGCTGCATTAGCAGCTGTGCATCGTGGACAAACCCATATTTTTTATACAGAGAATACATCCCAGGCGAGCGGATATTGCCGTACGATGTTTCGAAAAAGTGGCTTCTGTCCAAACCCAAGTTCATGAGAATTTCCACCGCCCATACTTTATCCTGTTTCGTCATTTCACGGCATGCGTCACTGAAACTTGAGAAAGGACACATCCAAATGGTCAAGATCGCGAGCACAACTATCCACAGACAGAAACAGCGCATAAACGCGCAAGGCTTCTTTTCGTGCGCATAACCCACTCTAAAAACCTGATCTTTGAAATCCGGGCTTAATTCGCACAACGCCGACGGGAATGCTGTCTCCATCTCCTTCTTAATAGCGTTAAATTTCAAACGATCTTCCTCGCTGAAGGAATCCACAAAATCTTCGCAATATCGGACGGCCGTAGCCACATCTCCCAGCATAAAGGCGAGACATTTTCCCTTGTCAAACCGTTTTTTCGGGTGTTTTTTCGCTTTTTGACACAATCGTGCCATTTTTCCAACATAATAACAATCCAATTTGTTCACGTGAGGAAGCTCCTTTTTTTGATGAATCCAACCAAAGATGTTTCGATAGACCGCGATTGCAGACCCTTCTTTATACCCGCCTTCCTTTAAAATTCCCGCTCTGCCCAGCGTTTGGGGAGCCGTGGTGCGTAGCTCCAACAGCGGGCGGCACCGGAAATTTCAACGAGAAGTATTATAAAACACCTTCACGACACCACTTTTGACACGATACCATATAATCCACCCTATTTCCTGATAATTCTCCCAGAAAACGCACTAGACAGATCACTATGGATTATTATAACATGGCGAAAACAATTCGTCTAGCCCCCCCGAATGAAAATTTGTGCACTACCTGATCTTTATTCGAAGATTTTGTCGTCATTTCGTGCCGAGTTTCATCCATTCGCACTCCGTCCAGAAATCTCAACATAACGTTTTGCAAACCGTCCTTGATCTACGCTCTTAATATTTCAAGAGTCCGTCTTTCACAACCTTTCGTGAGCACGGCTCGCGAAGCGTCGCGAAAAACGGGAATTTTAAAGGAGAACGAGTATATAAAGTACGACACGCATACATCTCCAGCCGGAAATGAGACAAATTTTCCCGTTTCCCACAAAGAAATGGTCTATTTCCTCTATTTCCCTCTTGCATTTCTTTGATTTTTCAGGTATACTCCCCCCAATACTCATTGCTTGCGCAGTTTGAGAGATGAGACCGATTTTATTGTAAAACGGATACAAAGATTTATTCAGGAGACGAATATGAGAAAACATTCCTTCTTTTTGGTTATTGGGTTAGGGGCGCTTTGCCTCGTGCTTTTCGGGTGTGCAGGAGCTTTTGCGCAGACACAAGGATCGACTGCCGCTCCGACTGGGCGCGTTGCTTTAAAAGTTATGGCAAACGTCAACGGACAGGAAATCTCCCGGCAACAGTTGGTGCAAGCCTGCCTCAAGGATTATGGCGCGGAGGTGATCGAACGCGTTGTGAGCCGACAGATTCTCCAAATCGCTTGTAATCGTGCGAACATCGTCATTTCTCCAGAAGAGATCCAAGCCGAAATTGAAGAAACCGCCAAACGGTTCCGCCTGCCGACAGATCAGTACCTTTCTCTCCTCGAGCGCGAGCGTGGTATTTCGCCCCGACAATACGTCTATGATGCCGTTTGGCCGAGCGTCGCGGTGCGCAAGTTGGTCGGCGCCACCGTGAAAGTGACTCCCGAAGAGTTGCAAAAGGAATACGAGCGTCGTTATGGGACGGCAGTTAAAGTCCGTTTGATCTCCTGCAAGACGATGGAAGAGGCGGCGAAGATTCGAGAGCAAGCCGTTGCGAAGCCCGAGGATTTTCCGAAGTTGGCGCAGGAATATTCCACCGATCCTTATTCTGCCAGCTTGGGGGGAATCGTCCCCCCGCTGCGTCGCTACACGAACGGCGAGGACTTCGAGAAAGTTCTTTTTGCGATGAAGCCGGGTGATATCTCGCAGCCCACTCCTGTGGCGGACATGTTTTTGATTTTGCTTTGCGAGGAGATTCTCCCCCCGGATCCCGCACTTACGCTTGACGCCGTGAAAGGCGAGCTGGAGAGCATCCTTCTCCAATCGAAAACGCAGGAAGCCGCTCAGCAAATGTCAAAAAAACTCTTGGAAGACGCGAAAGTCGAGATCATCTATGGAAATCCAGAGAAATCCGCCAAACACCCCGGCGTAGCGGCTTTCATTGATGGCAAGGTCGTGAGTGTCGCCGTCCTTGGTGAAGAGTGCCTCACGCGATACGGCAAAATATCCCTCGAGGGCATCATCAACCGAACCCTCATTGAACAGGAGCTAAAGACCAAGAAAATGACCATCTCGGAGGACGATATTCAAGCAGAACTCGAACGCATTGCACTCCAGAATCTCCCACCAAAAGCCGACGGACAGGCGGATGTGGATCAGTGGATCAGCGTCATTCAGCAGCGTTTCGGAGCGACACGACAACAGTACATTTACGACGTGATTTGGCCATCCTGCGCTCTCCAAAAACTGGCGGCGGGACAGTTCGAAGTGACGGATGAGGACCTCCAACGTGGCTATGAGTCCAATTATGGTGTCAAAGTCCGTTGCCGAGCCATCCTGCTCAACGACATGCGCACCGCGCAGCGCGTCTGGGCGCTCGCAAGAGAAATGGGCACGGAAGAAAGCTTCATCGAGCTTGCCAAAAAGTACTCCATGGAGCCGGGGAGCCGCGCCAACGGTGGAGAGGTTCCGCCCATCGCGAAATACAGTGGTCAGCCCATCCTCGAGGAAGCCGCCTTCAAGCTGGAAACCGGCGAGATGTCACAAATCATTTCTACGGACGGCGTCTTCATCATCCTCCTCTGCACGGGTCGCACCGAGCCGATTGGCGTGACGTTTGAAGAGACGAAGGACCTTCTCATCCGCGATATCACGCAGAAGAAGATGTCCCTCGCCATTGCCAACGTATTCGAGGAAATCAAGGCGAAGGCGACCATCGAGAACTACCTCGAAGGAAACGTGAAGCTGCCCGGCAGCGCGACGCCCGAAGCGCCCAAACCGGCGCAGCCCTCTTCACTCCAAGAGGTGCCGATTCCCGCCGCGCAAACCTGATACGTCCCCCCGCCCGACTTTCTTTGGAGCGAACGCGCGAGCAAGCCTCGCAGCGCTTCAAAGGGAGTCCTAAGGGAAATCCCAAAGGGAATCAATAGAAACGGCGAGTTCTCTTCAGACCTCGAATTCAAACAAACATCTTTCATGCTGTACTCGTCGTTCTTTATAATACTTCGCGTTGAAATGCGTCAAATTTTCCCGTTTTGTCCACCATCGGAGCCACGCACCACGGCTCGCAAAGTGTCGCGTAAAACGGGAATTTTATAGGAGAACGAGTATAATATGACTATCAAAACTTGAAGGCACCTAAATGCGAAGAATTTTGCTGGGGGGGGTAGAAATTCTTTTCATAAAGGTTTATAATACAGGGACTGTTTTACGAATCGAGCGTGTCAGGCGCTCCGTTCACAAGCCGACCGCAATTTGGCGCGAGAGGCACTTTTGCTGTTATAGCGAGGAAAAACAATGGCGAAACGCATTATCAACAGAAAAGAAAATCGTCTCCCTATGTCGGATGATGATTTCGAAACAAATCTGCACGTAGACGAAGAAATCTCTGAACGAGAGACCTCAGAGGAAAAATCGGAGAAAAAACCGAAGAAAAAGACGCGGAAACGTGCG
The DNA here is from genome assembly GCA_030527105.1 of Planctomycetia bacterium. Taxonomy (GTDB): domain Bacteria; phylum Planctomycetota; class Planctomycetia; order Pirellulales; family Thermoguttaceae; genus RGIG3701. The sequence goes on along the minus strand of JAUNBK010000015.1, from coordinate 34,916 downwards.
GAACCCGCGCCGACCAAAGAAGTCCGACTCAAGGCGTTCTGGGCTGTCTACTCGCAGAGCTTTCAAAGAGTAAAATTATTCGAATACGGAGAAAAAGAGGCGGCGGAAAAATTCGCGGCGGAACTCTCCGAAACGAAAAAAATCCCCCACTACGTCAGAATGGAAAAATTGGTTATGGAATAATGGCGGAGCGATCCGTCCAGACAATAAAGGAGATTCATGATGAAAAAATCTATCCTGTGTGCTTTGATGTTTGCTGCTTGCGCCTGCCTGCTCACTCTGCCGGGCTGCGGCGGTGGAGACAAACCCACCCCTGAGGCAGCCTCCGCGCCGGACGTCTCGCGACTGGGCGACCTCGTCACGGATTTGGACGGCGGAAGACTCTCCCTCCGTGGTCCAAAAGGGTGGAAGCAGATGCCGCGAGGGAAACACGAAATCCGCTTCAGTAATCAGGAAGTGGAGGGGGAAAGCGTTTCCGTGACCGTTGCGAACGACGAGTTCAACGTCGGAACGCTCACGCTCGAAAAAGCCAAGGAGCTTAAAGACGAAATCGGCAAAAAAGGAAATGCCGTCATGGTGGGCAACCTTGCTTGCGTCGCTTGGGAAGTGAAACTTTCCGCTGGCGCGAAACAAAGCTCCCGTGCGTTGCGGATTGCGACCATTCAAAAAGGTCGGCTATACACCTTTGAGTTCAAAGCGTATGACTCTCTCTACAACGACACGGGCATTCTTCAAGAAGTCGTGAAGAGCGCGGAATTTGGTGAGCCAACTCAATTTGGCACGCAGCCGGAGGAAGAGGCGCAGGAAGTGAATTCTGATTTCTCCGTTGATTTTAACGCCACGACGGAAGACGCCGCGACAGAGGAACCCGTAGCCGACGGCGGAGAGTGAGGTTTGGATCGCCTCTGGACGTTGTGTTTAGGGAAAAATCGGGGCTTGGGTAGATTTTATAATACTTCTCGTTGAAATTTCGCACTTCCGTCCGCCGTTGGAGCTAAGCACCACGGCTCGCAAAGCGTCGCGTAAAACGGGAATTTAAAGGAGAACGGGTATACTCAAGCCCCGTTCTTTGTTCGTGAGTGAGAAGGGGTGCCGTGCGAAAAAAGACGCGGAACTATTTGGCGCCCAATTCTTTCGACCGGCGCGTCGCGGCGAGAACCGCATCGTACATGGCGGCTCGGACCCCGTGCGACTCCAACTCCTTCATGCCCGCGATCGTCGTTCCGCCCGGACTCGTTACTTTGTCTTTGAGAAGTCCCGGATGTTCTTTCGTCTCCAAAACCATGCCTGCCGCGCCACGGACGGTCTGAGCCGCGAGCGTTTGCGCGACATCTCGAGGAAGTCCCGCCATGACGCCCGCATCCGCGAGCGCTTCGATAACGAGATAAATGTAGGCGGGGCCGCTCCCCGACAAACCCGTCACGGCGTCCATTTTCGACTCGTCGACCATGAAACAACGCCCGACGCTCTTCAAGAGGCGCGCGACAATGTCCAAATCCTCCTGCGAGACCGCATCGGAAAAACAAAATGCCGACGCACCCTCGCCAATGAGACACGGCGTGTTGGGCATCACGCGCACAAGCCGTAGGTTCGCACCCAAGGCGTCCTCCAATCTCCCCAGCGTCACTCCAGCAGCAATCGAAATAATCAAATGGTTCGGCGTCACGCAGGGGCGGATTTCCTCCAAAACGTCCTGAATGACCTGCGGTTTGACGGCGAGAATCACGACCTCGGACGTTGTCACGAGTTGGACGTTGGACTCCATCGTCTGGACGCCCGTTTTTTGGGAGAAAGATTCTCGTGCGGATTCAAAAGCCTCGGAGGCAGCGAGATATTCCGGCGCGACGCCCGCTCGTTGGAGAAAACCCTGCGCCAACGCGGTCGCCATCTGCCCCGCTCCGATAAAGCCGATTCGTTTCGTTAATTCAGACATGATGTTCCTTTCGTAAAATCAGTTTTTTTTGCGCGAATGATTCGTTCTTGGCGATCCAAGTCGCGAATCGTTTTTTCATAGACGAGATCGGGCGTTTGGCGAATAATCGTAACGACTTCTTCGTGAATCATCGGACTCACTTCCATGAGGAGCATCCCGCCCGGCTTGAGGAATCGCGGCACCTGCGGGAGAAACTCCGCAATCCACTCCGTCCCCTTTTCTCCCCCAAAAAGCGCGACGTGCGGCTCGTAGCGATAGACGCTCGATTCCAACGCGGATTCAATCTCATTTTTCCCCACATAAGGAGGGTTCGAGACGATGAAATCAAAAAACGCATCGTATTTTTCGTCCTTCAATGCCGAAAAACGGTCGCTTTGGTGGAATTCAACCCGACTTTGAATTTTGTTTTTGTGGAGATCTGCATTCTTTTTCGCCGTTGCCAACGCGGTGGGCGAAATATCCAACGCCACGACGTGCGCGTTTTTCAAATGAATTGCGGAGACTATGGCGAGGATGCCCGAGCCGGTTCCGACGTCACAAATATGGATCGGCGCGTTCATTCCTTCGGAGAACTCCTTCGCGCAGTCGAAAAGCTCCATAATCAAAAATTCCGTCTCAGGTCGCGGAATAAGGACGCTTTCGTCGACGAAAAAATCGAGGGAGTAGAACTCCTTTTTCCCAACGAGATACGCGACGGGGCAACCCTCCGCCCTCTTGCGAATAAGTCCCTTGAAGACGTCGCGCGTTTCTTGCGTCGGCTCAAAATCGAACCTTGTGTACAAATCGACGCGCGAACATTGGAGCGCATAAGCGAGAAGAATCTCCGCTTCAAGGCGCGGGGAGGAGGAACCGCTCTCGTTTAAATAGTTTGTCGTCCATTGGAGAAGACGCAGAACGCTCCACGCCTCAGGTGTTGCTGACATGAAATTCCCTTTCCAAAATCGCTATTATACTGGCGTTCCAATGAAATTGATTTTTACAAAAAAATGAGGAGCCGAGGTGCGTAGCTCCAACGGCGGACTAAAACCGGAGATTTCAACGCGAAGTATCATAAACCGAAGATGTCGCGTACATTATACCGATTTTGCAAAAAAATGCAACGCAGAAACGGGAGTGAAAACGTATTTTCTCCGAAAATTCCCCCGATTCCTCGCGACTCTTCCGCGCGCTCTTATTTGACGCGACGAATTTTCCCCTCGCCCAAAAAAGGTTCCGGCTGATTCGGCTCTATCTTTTCCAACACCTCGTCGTTCTCGGAACTCTTCATCCGAATCCGCTGAATGTTCGGTGGACGCCGACGCCGATCCTTCCCACGCATACGCTCAACCTGACGCGGACGCCCCAAATATTTCTCTATAAGCGCATCGTCGTCTTCGTCGTTTTCCTCGTCTTCCTCGTCTTCGTCCTCTTCTTTGTCTTCTGGCTCATCCTTCTCGATATACAAATCGTTCTCAAAATCCGCGTCGGGATCCTCCAGCTCGTCGTCCCACGCATCGTCCCACCCGCTGTCGGAAGCGTCCTCATCCTCCTCCAAATCCTCCAACTCCTCAGACGCATCCGCCTCCTCCGCAGCTTCACGCCGCGCAACGTAGTCTTCCACATCGTCGTCCACATCGTCTTCTACA